>JAWXSU010000023.1:0-14671 GCA_044434245.1 Rikenellaceae bacterium
TTGATCACTCCACACACTCTTTGGGGTCGTTGGAGCACAGTGAAGAGTGGAAATCATAGTGAAACCACCCTTGTGAATTGTAGTGCAACTCCCCCTGTTCGACAAACTCACGGTGGCGAAAACGTTGCAATGTACGAGATATAGATGCTGGATTGAAGAGCACCCCCGTAGGGTTAACCTCAACATGGAACTTCGCCGCCCGAAGTCGCCCTCCTACAGCCTCCGCAAAGCAGGAGCCTACAGCGAGGAGTCTGCTTTTGTAATCTATCCTTTCGTTGTAGGGTGGAATATCTATCGCTGTTCTAAATTTCATAGTGACAAAGGTAGCCATTTTTTCAAAAAAAATTGTACTTTTGCTATATGACAATATACGCAAATTGCAAAATAAATATCGGACTCGATATTCTCCGACGTCGTGAAGATGGTTTTCACGACCTCTCAACAATAATGTACCCTATTCGAGGGTTAAACGATGAAGTGACGCTCACACCTCTCGACACCAACGATGTGGAGTTTATATCCTTAGGGCTCTTAATCGACTGCCCCCCTCACAAAAATCTATGCGTGCGTGCAGCCAAAGCGATGCAGCAGCGATACAACACGCCGGGGGTGCGTATCACCCTCAACAAAATTGTCCCCTTTGGTGCTGGTCTCGGAGGTGGGTCTTCGGATGCTACGGCTGTGATAATGGCTATGAACCAGATATTTGAATTGAATCTTAGCGAAGAGGTACTTATCGAGATCGCCGCAACATTGGGTAGCGACACCCCATTTTTTGTGCGTAACACAGCGCAGATATGCACCGGCAGAGGTGAGATTATGACCCCTATAGATCTATCTTTGGACGACTATACAATAGCGTTGATTAAACCCGACATCGGAGTATCAACCGCCCAAGCATACAGCGGAGTGTGCCCCTCAACCCCCTCAACCCCCATCGAGGAGCTTATAACCCTCCCTATCGAGGAGTGGCAAGGTAGAATAAAAAATGATTTCGAACCCCATATTTTTGAGGCATATCCTACACTTGCTCATATCAAAAATGAGCTTTTAGATCGTGGTGCTATATATGCATCAATGTCGGGTAGCGGCTCTACGATATATGGAATTTTCAAAAAAGAGTCAAATCTAAAAGAGTTGGAGATTGCAGGATATGACGCATATTTATTGACTCTATAGGGCTATTTAAGTAGTGCAAAATAGGAAAACCCATTTATTTTTACTATCATTTTTTTAATGGTTTTCCTATTTTCGAACTCTCGTTTTTTATAAAATTCGGCTATACTACTTCGTGCAAAATGAAGTAATATAGCCGAATTAACGTTAGTTCGAAAATCTACAGAGCATCCTTTATCTTCCAGACAAATGCTTTGAGCCCCTGCATCTTAGTCACGGAGTCTAATTGTCGCAGTGCATCGAGGATAGGCTCTACCCTATCATCCTCGACAACTGCCATTATAGATGAGTTCATCGAGGGCCATGCATGTGTCCCTAAGTGAGGCTCTCCATCTACAGATCCACGTCCTGTGGTGAGATCCCATTTCGTAAACCCTCGCACCTCCAAATCATCAAGTATTGCGTGCACACGATCCGTGAGTGCTTGGTTATATGATATAAATACTGCTTTCATTTTTACATTTTTTATTGTTGTTCCATAGATAACTTTGCCTGTTTCGCTGCAATCTTATCGCTCTTCTTCTTTTGACGTCGAATTTGACCATTTACCATCACCGAGTAGAAGATCGGCACCACTAGCAGTGTCAACAAAGTCGAGAATGTAAGACCTCCAATCACAGCGATACCCATAGGTTGCCATGTCTCAGATCCGGCTCCTGTACCCAACGCCATAGGCAACATTCCCAAAATCGTAGTAAACGAAGTCATAAGCACTGGACGCAAACGGCTCTTTGCTCCGGCATAAACCGCATCGTAGACCTTTGCTCCACGCTCCACTAGCAGGTTCATATAGTCGATCATCACAATACCATTTTTGGTCACAATACCCACCAGCATGATAGATCCAATGAGTGCAATGATAGACATTGGGACACTGGTAGCATATAGCGCATATATAACACCCGTGAAGGCGAGAGGGATTGTAAACATAATGATAAAGGGGAACAACAACGACTCAAACTGCGTAGCCATCACAATGTAAACCAACAATATAATAAGCACAAACAACATTCCCATATCAGCAAATGCCTCCTGCTGATCCTCGATCGTACCTCCAATCTCGATGTCGATTCCATCAGGTGCATGGTATTCATCAAGGATTTTATTGATATCATTTATAACCTCACTTAGAGCAACTCCAGCTCCCATCGAACCCTCAACAGTCACAATACGTTGACGATTTTCACGCTCTATGGATGGTGCTGAGAATACCTCCTCGACCTTCGCTATTTCGCTTAGTCGCACAGGCTTTCCTGTTGACGTGTAGAGCGTGATAGCCTCAACATCCGAAAGAGACTCTCGGCGATCCTCCTTGTAACGAACAACGATATCATACTCATCGCCATCCTCTCGATACAAACTTGCGGTGTATCCATTCATTCGGTTTCGCACGTAGTATGCTGCGGTATAGTAGTCGAGACCATGGTAACTTAGCTTCTCTCGATCGAACACTACATTATACTCCGGACGCAAATCATCACGTGAGAGTTGCACATCACGAATTCCGGGGATCTTCGAAATCAACCCCATAAGTTCTTGAGCTACCTCATTTGATTGCTCAATATCGTATCCAAACACCTTGACCTCGGCAGTACTACTTCCCGAAGTTCCTCCTTGTGAACCTCCGGGCATCACAGTGTATGAACGCACCTCGGGGATCTTGTCTAACTCCGCACGCAACACATCCGACATCTCGTGAATCGTGCGATCACGCTCCGTAGAGGATACTGCTGCTCGCATATTATAATTTATAATGTACGATCCTGTAGTCTGCATCGCAGCAAAGGCATCATCCGAAGAGTTTGCTCCCGACGATGTTGACACAACACTAATTTCGGGCAACTTATCCGCAATGATTTGATCTATTTGGCGTGCAATATTTGCCGTATACTCCACAGATAGATTCTGCTCCAGCTTCACAATCGCTGAAATACGACTATTATCCGACGGCGGAAAAAACTCCGTTGCAATCTTACCCGTACCCACAAGCACCAATGACGAGATGAAGGTTAATGCGACAACAGAAAGCGTAATGCGACGATGCGCAAGAACAAACCTAAGCATCGCAGCGTAGGTGTTATCCATCCACACGAGGAATTTATCAATAGGCTTATACACAATACCGATTCCCTTATAGTCGTGCACACCACCATCCGCTTTAAGAATCAAAGCCGACAACATCGGAGTGAGAGAGATAGCTGCCAATGTCGATACACTCACCACAATAGTTACAATCCAACCCAACTCACGGAACATAATTCCCGACATTCCCGAGATCATGGTGAGAGGCAAGAACACCGCTGCAACAACCAAAGTTGTAGCGATAACCGACAACCACACCTCGTTTGTAGCATATATCGCAGCCTCCTTAGGACTCGACCCCTTTTCGATATGTGTGGTGATATTCTCCAACACTACAATGGCATCATCCACCACCATTCCAATGGCTATGGAGAGCGACGACAACGATATGATATTGAGGGTAGATCCCGTAGCGAATAGATATATAAATGAACATATCAACGAAATAGGGATCGTAAGACATATAATAAATGTCGCACGCCATCTTCCCAAGAAGAACATCACAACCAGCACCACAAATATAAAGGCATACATGATACTATCCGACAATGAGTTGATACTATCGGTGATCTCTTGCGACCCTTCAAAGATCAGATCCAACCCCACATCTTTGGGCATGGTTTTCATAATCTCGGGGAGCTTTTTATTGATAGTCTTTACGATATCTACGGTGTTCGCACCCGACTGTTTTTGGATCATCACACGCACACCCAGACGACCATTCAGACGCTCATCCATAGTCGATGTTTCGAGTGTGTCACGAATCTGTGCAACATCCGAAAGACGCACCGTGCGACCTCCTCGATTCGATACTACAATACTCTCCAAATCTTTGCTCGCAGAGAACTCACCATCACTCTTAAGCACATAAGTGTTAGATCCGATATCTATTGTTCCCGCCGGAATATTGACATTTTCGAGTGCAATGATTCCACCCAACTGCTCCACCGTAAGCCCATAAGCATATAACTTTTCGGGGTCGACATTGATCTGAATCTCTCGTTCGGGAGCACCCATGATACTCACCGCACCAACTCCCGGTACACGATTGAGCACATTCACAAACTTCTCGTCGAGAATTTTGTCTAGTGCCGGGTAACTCTCCTCGGCTGTGATAGCGACCATCATTACGGGCATCATAGATGTCGAGAATTTGAATATCGTTGGATAGTCAACATCATCGGGCAGAGAACTTTGCGTGCGGCTCACAACATCACGAATGTCATTGGCTGCCTCGGTAAGATCCGACCCATACTCAAACTCTAGCGACACGATCGAGTAGTTATCCGACGATGTAGATGTGATTTTATCGAGATTCTCCACCGTGTTGAGATTATCCTCCAAAACACGGGTGATATTGGTCTCGATATCGTCTGCATTTCCTCCTGCATAGGTTGTAATAACCGATATTGAAGGGATCTCAATCTCGGGGTATTGATCCACCGAGAGGTTCTGTAGCGAGAAGAAACCAAATATCATCACACCGATAAATATCAGCGACGTAGAGATTGGTTTTCTTACTGAACTTTCATATATTTTCATAACTTATTCTCCTCTCTAGAAATTAGTTTTTAACCTCTACACTCACACCATCGCTAATACGAGAGAATGCCGTAACAGCAACCTCATCTCCAATGTTCAAACCGCTCAAGATATCGACAAAAGAGCCCACCTTGCGACCAACAACAACCGAACGACGCTCTACAACACCATCTTTAACAACATAGACGTAGTTCTCTGCCGATCCATATTGCTTAAGAACTGCAACATCAGGAATCATGATTCCACTCTTTGTACCCATCACAAACTCCGAACGAGCGTACATTCCCGGACGCAACTTATTCGAGCTATTATCCATTGTGACCTCAACGGTAAAGGTACGAGAATCAGCATCCAACGCCGGATATATCAACGACACTCTGCCTTCAAACACCTCGTTGGGGTAGATCTCCAATGTGATAGCTACCGCCATTCCAACATAAACCTGCGGGAAGAATTGTTCCGACACATCGACCAACACCTTCAATTTGTCAATCTGTGAGATATGCAATATTGATTGACTCATGAACATATTTCCTGCGTCGCTATTGCGCTGAGTCACAACACCCGATATGGGCGAAATAATCTCAATATTTTTCTTCGTATTGCGTGCACTCTCCGCCTGCACATCGTAACTTACTTTTGCTTGATCGAGCGTCTGCAACGATATTCCACCAGCCTCGTACACCGCCTTCAACCTCTCGTAATCCGCCTTTAGGTTTTGCACCGTAAACATCTGCTGATTGTATTGTGTCGGATCGAGGCTCACCAAAAGTTGCCCCTCACGAACTCTATCACCAACATCGACCATAATTTTGTCGATTCGCACACCACTCGCTGCGGGAATAATATCGACCTCTTTATACGCCTTAATCTCCGATGTGAAATTTTCGAGCAGCTGCACCTCTTGAGCCTCCGCCACCGCTGTTTTTGTTAGAACCTTAGCCTGTTCTACTGTCGCTGATTCCTCCTGCGTTGTACCCTTTGGCGACCCGGCACATCCCATCGCTGTTACTGCTGCTAATGCAACGATAAATACTCTTTTCATCTCTTATTTTTTATTTTTAATTCTCTTTACCTATAATTTTGTCATATTCGCTAAATGCAACTAGCAAATCATATATCGCTTGCGAGTAGTTCAACTCCGCTTGTGTTTGTGCCAAACTCGCAGAGTTAAGCTCTAGGATTGTTCCCGCTCCTGCTTGGTAGCGTGTGTTTGATATAGCGTACGCTTTTGTCGCCTGCTCCACAACTATCTGTTGTGCCAACATCTGTTCACGTGCGGTGATAAGTTCACTTATTGCTGTGCGGACACTTAGCTTCACGCTCTGCTCCGTATAGTCACGTTGTAACTTCAACTGCTCGATTTGATTTGATATTTGACGAGCTCGATTGGTGTTGCTGAAACCCGAAAAAATCGGTACCGACAACGACAAACCCACATAGGCTGGACCCTGCCAAAAATATGAGTTACTATCCGACGAAGAGCCTGTACCCGAAAGATCAAAAGATCCCATATTGTTTCCCGTATATGTGTAACTTCCCCACGCCGAAAGAGTTGGGAGACGAGATGCATTCGACACCTTTTTACTTTGAGTCAATATATCGGATTGTATATCCAATGATTTGAGTGTCGAGTTCTGCGAAATATCTGTAGATATTGTTGTGAAATCCGACATCGCCACTTCACGCATTGTTTCAAGTTCACCCACCACCTCGATTGTCACATCGTCGGGGATCGAGAGGTACATCTTCAATAGATCCTTCGCAATCTCGATCGAGCTTTTTAGTTGAATGATCGTAGGTTCGATATTGCTCAACTGCACCTGAGCTGTGAGAAGTTCGTACTCCGATGCCACACCATTGTCGAACTTAATTTGAGTCTCATCTACAGTCTCTTTGGCTGTTGTGTAGGAGCTCTCCATAACAACCAACGACTTCTGTGCAAGAAGAATATTGTAGAAACTCTGCTTCACTGCCGCCACCATATCAATCTTAGATGCTCGTGCCGACTCTACAGCCGACTCCGCCTCCATGGTGTTCATCTTCATTGTGCGATATACAGTTGGCACAAAGAGTGCCAACGATGCATTTGCCGATGCTGTGATGGTGTTGTATTGCTCCGAACCAAGGGTGAAACCCTCCGCCATACTTTGGTTTTTGAGCGTGCGTGTGAAATCTCCACTCGCTGAGATTTGTGGTAGCAACGATCCCCATGTCGTTTTGCGGACATAGTCATACCTCTCAATCTCCAACTCCGCAACTTTGATTGTTGGATTTTCAGATAGCGCAATCTGCACAGCATCATCCACACTCAGCGTCATCTGCGTCTGAGCCGTCGCTACACCTCCCACCATAAATAGTAGTGCAGCAGAAATTAGATGTTTCATTCTCTTCATTATAATATTAATTTTTCAATGTTTCTTTTAAGTATTCATCAATCACCTCCATACCCTTTGGTGTACTCACCCCTCGCAGCATTGTAATATGCGCAGCTCGAAATGCCTGCTCACGGGTCAAACCTTCGGGTATTGCAAAACGGATATCGTGCTCGGCGATTGCGGTCGATACGTAATGCATCATCGACATCAAAACATCGACCCCCATAGCACTACTTATCAACCCCTGCTCAACACCCACCATAAGTCGCTCACGAAATATACGCTGACGCTCGGTCGTATCTAAAGATTTAATACGATCATGAATCGCCGGGTAATATTGTTGCAAAGATCTACGCAATCGCCACGTGAGCTCGGCACTCTGGGTGATGTATCTCGACACCATTAGTATCGACACCAAAATATTAGGTGCTTGATACCCCACCTTATCCATCTCGACGGTCAACTCCTCAAGATGCGCCACCACCGATTGATACAACAACTCCTCTTTGTCGCCAAAGATCTCATATATCGTTCGTTTCGATATATGCATTTGACGGGCAATGTCATCCATTCTCACTGACTTCACTCCCTGCTCCATATACATAGTTAATGCCTGCTTGATTATTCTCTCTCGTTGATCGCTGCTCATTGTCATAAAAATTTATGGTGGCAAAGATAGGCATAAAACTCAGAAAACAAAAAAAGTTTTCAAATTTTTGCATTGTTTTCTGTTTTTTTTTATATTTCATCTACAAATTCAAGAAATTTTATGTAAATTTGTTAAACATCAAATATGTGCAACTATGAACGAGACTCAACCAACACTCCCAATTATCGCCAAAGATGAATGGCTGCAACCAGTAGCCGAGGAGGTCACACTCCGCCACAACCTTTACAAAGAGCGTCTTGCACTCATTGAACAGAGTTCGGGATCGATTGTCGATTATGCAAACGGCTACCGATACTTCGGATGGCAATATGACTCCGTGATGAAGGGTTGGTGGTTCAGAGAGTGGCTACCCGAAGCTCACGATGTATATATCTTCGGAGATTTCAACAGCTGGCAACGCACAGAAATAAGACTCAATAAAGACCGCAACGGAGTATGGAGCACATTCCTCCCCGATGCGATGTACGCATATCGCCTAACCCACGGCTCGCTATACAAAATACATGTCAATGGCGCAAATGGATGGCACGACCGTATCCCAGCATACGCAACACGAGTTGTACAGGATGATATATCCAAAAACTACACCGCACAATTTTGGATTCCCCAACAATTTGATTGGAAGGGGGATTCATTTAACGCCTCGAAAATCTCGCAACTCATAATTTATGAAGCACACGTCGGCATGGCGCAGGAGTACGAAGGGGTGGGAACATATGTAGAGTTTACAGATAAGATCCTCCCTAGAATCAAAAAGGCGGGATATAATGCCGTGCAACTTATGGCAGTAGCGGAGCACCCATACTACGGGTCGTTTGGCTATCATGTAGCTAATTTCTTCGCCCCCTCATCTCGTTTTGGAACACCCGAAGAGTTGAAGGCATTGGTGCGTCGAGCTCATGAGTTGGGAATTGCTGTGATAATGGATATTGTACATGCTCACTATGTCAAAAACCTCAACGAGGGAATCAATGAACTCGATGGTTCGGATCACCTATACTCCAAAGCTGGAGAGGCAGGATACCAACCATATTGGGACTCTAAGACTTTCGATTTTGGAAAACAAGAGGTGCAACACTTCTTGCTCTCCAACACCAAATATTGGTTAGATGAGTTCCACTTCGATGGCTATAGATTCGATGGTGTGACATCTATGATATACCACCACTTCGGATATACGGAGTTTGATGCTCGTGAAAAATTCTTTGACGAGGGGGTAAATCGTGATGCTCTAGTATATCTGTCACTTGCCAACGACTTGATCCACAAAATTGACCCTGCAGCTATTACCATTGCTGAGGATGTGAGCGGAATGCCCGGAATGTGTATTCCACTCGCTGATGGTGGTATTGGATTCGATTATAGATTAGGGATGGCGATACCCGATTATTGGATCAAACTTCTCGAAGATGTACCCGACGAGGAGTGGAACATTTGGGAGATGTGGGATATTATGACTTCACGTTTGGCAGATGTCAAGACTATCGCATATGCTGAGTCACACGACCAAGCGATGGTGGGAGATAAAACATTAGCATTCAGACTCATGGACAAAGAGATGTACTTTTCGATGAATCGTGCAACACCAAGTATCATCATTGACCGAGGCATGGCTCTTCACAAAATGATACGTCTAATGACAATCACCACAGGAGGAAACGGTTATCTGAACTTTATGGGTAACGAATTCGGACACCCCGAATGGATCGACTTCCCTCGTGAGGGTAATGATTGGGGATATTCTCACGCACGCAGACAGTGGTCACTAAGCAAAAATGGATTCTTGAGATATTCGTATCTGGGAGATTTCGATCGTGCAATGCTCACCATTGTGAAACGACACAAACTCCTCACTGCTGGTTACCCATTCCGCCTGCACATGGACGACGATAACAAAACCATAGTGTTCCGACTACGCAACTTGCTATTTGTATTCAACTGGCACCCCACAGCGTCGATCCCCGACTATGAGTTATATGTAGGAGAGCCAGCGAAATATGTACCGATCCTCTCTTCGGACGAAGAGCGTTTTGGTGGCTTAGGTCGCATAGATATGGATGCTGAACACTTCTCTTTCGAGAAAGATTGCACCCACTTTTTCAAGATTTATAACACATCGAGGACTGCGACAGTTTACAAGATCGTAAAATAGACGATGACCAAAATAACATTTCTAGGGACAGGAAGCTCCCAAGGAGTACCATTTATAGGATGCAGATGCAGAGTGTGCAACTCCGAAGATCGCAAAGATAAACGACTTCGGAGCTCTGTACTCATAGAACATAAGGGGCTGAGGATCGTAATAGATGCTGGCCCCGACTTCCGATACCAGATGATACGAGCAGGGGTGCGACAAATAGATGCACTCCTGCTTACTCATGAACACAAGGACCACATCGGAGGTATAGATGAACTTCGAGCATTGAACTTCGTGGACTACCCTATCATCCGCCGCATAAATATTTATGGCACAGATCATGTGCTCGACATCGTGCGCAAAGATTACGACTACGCTTTTGTGAGCAACAAATTCAAAGGTGTACCCGAACTCGACCTCATACCGATATCTCCACCCACACCTTTCACAATCCAAGGAGTCGAGATACAACCCATCACCGGACAACACTCCGAAAGGTTCACTACCACAGGCTACAGAATCGAAAACTTCGCATACCTCACCGATTTTAAAAAAATCGAAGAGGAGGAGATTGAAAAACTTCGAGGTATCGACACTTTGATTGTCAACGCACTACGTCACGAATACACCCACTCTCATTTTAGCCTCAGCGAAGCTCTGGAGCTTATCGCAAAGGTGAACCCAAGGGTTAGTTACCTCACACATATGTCACATGACATGGGTCTGCACGCCGAAATTGAGACGCAACTACCTAATGGGGTGAAATTTGCGTACGACACATTACAAATAGAAATTTAATAGATATGAACAGAAAAAAAATCGAGAATAAAAGCGTAATAATCACAGGTGCATCATCGGGTATCGGAGAATCTCTAGCACGTGAATATGCTGCTCTGGGAGCGAAGGTTACACTCGCAGCTCGCCAAGAGGAGAAACTAAAAGATATAACCTCGCAGATCATAGCGTCGGGTGGCGAAGCGACATATTGCAGATGCGATGTTGTGAATGTTGATGACTGCATGAAACTAATCGACACGGCAATAGATGCATATGGCGGAGTGGATATATTAATCTGCAATGCTGGACTCTCCATGCGTGCTCTCTTCGACGATGTTGATTTGGAGGTGCTACACAAACTCATGGATGTCAACTTTTGGGGGTGCGTAAACTGCGTTAAATTTGCACTACCCCACATCCAAAAATCACAAGGTTCGATCGTTGGAGTGTCATCTGTGGCAGGAATACATGGTCTCCCTGCTCGCACGGGTTACTCCGCATCAAAATTTGCTATGACTGGTTTCTTGGAGACCATACGTATCGAAAATCTAAAAAAGGGGGTGCACGTGATGATTACATGCCCAGGATTCACAGCATCCAACGTGCGATTCTCAGCACTCACAGCCGATGGCTCATCCCAAGGAGAGACACCTCGCGAAGAGGATAAGATGATGACCTCTCAAGAGGTTGCACAAATCATCATACGAGACACCGCAAAACGCAAACGACTCTCTCTCATGGAGTTTGACGGATATGGATCTCACTTCGTGAAGAAGTTTTTCCCTGCATGGCTCGACAAAATGTTCTACTCTCACATGGCAAAAGAACCCGACTCTCCTCTAAAATAACGTGAGCTACTGTGTATGAACTAGTGAATCACCACAAATTTTACAAAATATTAATTTTCACAATATTTTTCGTACCTTTGCGTTCGAAAAATAAAACCCATTTCTCATGACAAAGAAAATCCTACTTCTAGGCTCAGGCGAGCTTGGCAAAGAGTTCACTATTGCGGCAAAACGCAAAGGACAATATGTAATTGCGTGCGACAGATATGAACGTGCCCCAGCAATGCAGGTTGCCGACGAATTTGAGATTTTCGATATGCTTGATGGAGAGGCTCTTATGAAGGCTGTCGAGAAACACAACCCAGACGTTATAGTCCCCGAAATTGAGGCAATACGCACAGAGTGTTTGTACGACTGCGAGAGACGTGGAGTTACAGTTGCGCCGAGTGCTAAGGCTGTGAATTTCACAATGAACCGCAAGGCTATACGTGATCTAGCAGCTAAGGAGTTGGGACTTAAAACTGCAAAATATTTCTACGCTACAAATATCGAAGAGCTATACGATGGAGCTGAAAAGGTGGGCTATCCTTGCATCGTAAAACCACTCATGTCCTCATCGGGCAAGGGACAATCGATGGTTAAAAGCCGTGCAGATATTGAGACCGCATGGCAATATGGCTGCGAAGGTAGCCGAGGCGATATCATGGAGCTTATAGTCGAAGAGTTCATCGAATTTGATAGCGAAATCACACTTCTCACAGTAACCCAAAATGGAGGAGAGACCCTATTCTGTCCACCAATAGGACATATACAAAAGGGAGGAGATTACCAAGAGAGTTTTCAACCAGCACCTATATCGAAAGAACACCTTCGTGAGGCGGAGGATATGGCAGCTAAAGTTACAACTTCACTTGGCGGGGCAGGACTTTGGGGTGTTGAATTTTTCTTGAGCAACAAAAATGGTGTCTATTTTTCGGAGCTCTCACCACGCCCTCACGATACAGGCATGGTGACACTTGTCGGCACTCAAAATTTTAGCGAATTTGAGTTGCACCTGCGTGCAGTTCTTTCTCTACCTATCCCCTCTATCAAATTGGAGCGAGCGGGGGTAAGTGCCGTGATCCTGTCTGCAAAGGAGATCGACCAAACACCACAATACGAAGGTATCGAAGAGGTGCTTAAACTAGAGGATGTGGATATTCGACTATTTGGAAAACCTACGGCACGTAATCGCCGCCGTATGGGGGTCGTAGTGGGACATGCACCTATCGGCTCCGACATTGATGCCTTGCGCACCAAAGTTAAAGATGCAGCGAGCAAGGTTGAAGTTTGCTAGATAGATGTTGATTTTCAACATTTTGAATAAATAAATATTGCGGTAAAAAACAGTTGATGATTTTACCACGATACATAAATGTAACGATCATCACACCATTTTTGAAATTGACAAGAGATATTTTTTCTCAACAAAACAAAAATAAGCGTTAAAAAATTTGCAAAATAGAAAACTATATCATATCTTTGCACTCGCTTTACCGAAGTAGCGCAAGCTACAGCAACGGAGAAATAGAGGGGCGTGAATGACATTTCAAATGCCAAAGGAGCAGATTAAAACTCAAATCCACACCACCCTCAAACAAACCTCCACCCATGCCCAGATGGCGGAATCGGTAGACGCGCTGGTCTCAAACACCAGTGGAGCAATCCGTGCCGGTTCGATCCCGGCTCTGGGTACTTTTTAGAACGCTAATCACTTATCTTTCAAGTGGTTAGCGTTTTTGCTTTTCTGTTTTTGCCGATAATTTGCCGATAATTTTAGAAAGTATAAAAAAGCACCACCCAAAATATCACTATTCTGAGAGGTGCAGTTGCATATCAAAAGCGGTACTAATCGCCTTGACTTCTGCAAATATACAAACAATCCTCGAAATTTCAAAATACCTACCTGCTACCACTGTTGAGGCTGTTGTACGAAAAGCGGTGAAATGTGTGTTTGCTTGGGGTTTTGCTTAATCAAAAGTTCAAGCAAAATGTAAGCAAAAGTGTAAGCAAAAATTCAATGTGCTTAATATAAGGCTGTTGATGTTAGGTGATATTTGCGAATTTGTGTCTGGTCGGACAGAAACTTACCCACCTCAACGATGACCACCGATTTGTGTGTGATAGGACAGAAATTTAGCGACCTCGTCTGTACCCTCGAATTTGTGTCTGGTCGGACAGAAACTTACCTTGCAAACCTTACACCTAAAAAAAGAGCAGACGATTATAGTAACCATCTGCTCAGTGTATAGGGTGTTGTGTGCTAATTGCTCTCTGGATCCTCCTCAACCTGATTCATTACATTGTCTAACGCATCGCAAAATGTATCGACTTCGAGCATTGCATTACTATGGAGTGCAAGGTGATGGATCTTTCCAGTGAGCCAAAAGAGTGTATCTATCTTGCTGGCTCTATCCTCTGGGGTGGTGTGTGTTTGTGAGGCATACCAGGTGAATACATTCTGGAGGTTGCTTAAATGCGTAGGGCTTATGGTGGCTATGCTCTGAGCTGCGTTTGCGATCGTCTGGATGTTCGAGATCATATCCTCCAGGGCTTTGTGTTGTGGGTTGTCTCGATCCTCTATGAGACTTTGCAGGGACTTATAAGCGATCTCCTTGATTGAGGTTAGCACTGAGCTGGCTGGTTGCTCAGTGCCTGGGTTTTGGGTGTTACTCATCTGTTTGGTCATTATTAGCATTGCCGACCGCCTTAGCCATTGCAGAAAATACAGCCTCCCATTCGTTTATCAGATCGCCATATAGTGCAAGGTTGTGGCATATTAGAAATAGTTTCTCGATACTATCCATTACGTTATGCTGTAACTCTGGGGAATCGGTTGTGTGCTCGTTGTAACACCTTACTAACCTGGCTAACGATTGGTGGATAATCAGAGTGTCATTTGCGCCTATCCTACCCATAAATGTTTCAAGTAGGTTGCTGTGCCTCTCCAGGATCTGCATATCGGTATCATCACCGAAATTATAGTTCTTAACTGCTGCTGCGAATAGTCCAGCCAAACCATTAAGATCGTTGATTGCTGGGGTGGTTATCTCTGTGTTCTGTTTCATCTTGTTTGAATTTT
>JAWXSU010000024.1:0-14501 GCA_044434245.1 Rikenellaceae bacterium
ATCTCTACATAATAGTCAAAGATCGACGAACAAAAAATCCCCCAGCGACAACTTTCGATGTCGAGGAGCTTAGACGCAAAGCCATAGAGTACATCCCCAAACGAGTGGAGGAGATATCTGCCGCCACAGGGCTCAAATATAACCGCCTCATAATACGCCCCACGCAGACGAAATGGGGCTCATGCTCATCGCAGAAAAATATCTCGTTGAGCCTATATCTGATGTCGCTGCCCAAACATCTCATAGATTTTGTCATTGTCCACGAGCTCTGCCATACGGTGCATTTCAACCACTCTGCAGAGTTTCATGCACTGGTAAATAGGGTAGTGGGAGGTAAAGAGAAACTGCTTAACAAAGAGCTTAAAGGGTACTCTATAAGATAAAAATTTCGATATTGTGCGCATATTTTAGAAAAAATAGCTACATTTGTCGCACATCAAACCAATAAAAAAGGTATAAAACATGAAACACGCTTATGTTTTTCCAGGTCAAGGCGCACAGTCTATTGGCATGGGTAAAGATCTCTACGATAATAACGCAGAGGCAAAATCTCTCTTCGAGAGAGCAAACGAGGTTCTCGGATTCCGTATTACAGATATCATGTTCTCGGGCACGGACGAGCAACTTAAACAAACAAATGTGACACAGCCTGCAGTATTCCTCCATTCGGTGATTATGGCGAAGGCTCTAAATGTAACTCCCGATGCTGTTGCAGGACACTCTTTGGGCGAATTTTCAGCTCTTGTAGTTGCAGGGGTACTCTCTTTTGAAGATGGACTTACGTTGGTATCAAAACGAGCACAGGCTATGCAGGCTGCATGCGAGGCGGTACCTGGAACTATGGCTGCTGTGTTGGGTCTAGCCGACGATGTTGTCGAGAAGATTTGCCAAGAGACAGAGGGTGTCGTTGTTGCAGCAAATTACAACTGCCCCGGACAGCTAGTAATCTCGGGTAGTGTGGAGGCTGTAGATGCAGCATGTGCCGCAGCTAAGGAGGCAGGTGCAAAGCGTGCACTTCGACTCCCAGTTGGTGGTGCTTTCCACTCTCCGCTTATGGCTCCTGCACGTGAGGAGTTGGCAAAGGCGATTGCTGAGGCTCCATTCGAAACCCCTACATGCCCTATCTACCAAAATGTAGATGCTAAACCATACACCGATGCTGCGGCAATTAAAGAGAACCTTATAGCTCAACTTACAGCCCCTGTACGTTGGACATATATCGCACAAAATATGATTGCCGATGGCGTAACAGAGTTCACAGAGTTGGGCCCAGGTGCTGTGCTCCAAGGGTTGATTAAGAAGGTTAGCTCGGAGGTTAGTTTGGAGTCTAAGTCTACACTATAGGTCGTAGCTCTTTATTAAACATGATAGTCCATATTTGGGTTTCGAATATATTCGTCCCAAATATGGACTATTTGTTTTTGACTAAAATTCACTTAACTAAAATACCTCACGTAGTATTTCTACCGATTGCACAGATTTTATGGAGTCAAGATGATATCCATAATAGTTAAGTATGGCGGATAGAAACTCAACACGCTGCCCTCTATTTAATCCTATTTCTCCCAGATGTTGCACATCACACTCTGTGAAATCACGCATCAATTCCGCATATTCAGGGGTTAGATATAGGGAGTGATTTGGTTTTGTCGGGGTATATCCACCCTCCACAACATCTATCCACCACCCCTTTTGCCACTCTCCATTTGGGTAGAATCCTAGAAGTCGGCTAAGGTTTGCCAGAAACCATAGGTGGAAATTTGCTACCCCCTCCTCTATTGTGTCGAGGGCTATTAACGATCCCCACGCATAGTCGAATAGTTCGGGGTTGGGTTCTCTCTCCTTTATGAGACGATACAACACCTCGGCGACAAATAGAGCGACAGTGGAGCGTCTGACATCGTATGGAGTTCGAGATAATAGTACTCCGCTCTGCACCTCTTTGAATCTATGCATCTCTCCATATCGAGACTCCGACCCCTCGAATTCCAAAGCAAAAAGGGGCTGAAATAGTGCCATCTTCGAACCTCTACCTCTACTGCTTTTCACCCCCTGTACAATATAATTCTGTCGCCCCAAAACGTCGGTAAGCAGATGCACGATAAGTGATGAATCTCCATATTTGAGCGAGTTTAGAACTATGCCTCGCCCTTTGTAGCTCTTACTCACCTACGCTCTGATCTTCATCATGACCCAACCATCTCGCACTTTCTCACCCTCAGGAGTCATTCCAAGCTCCGTGGCACGTGCTCGAAGAGTCTCGATATCGCTCTCCAAGAAGCCACTCATCAGCAAAACTCCCCCCTTGCGGAGAGCATTTTTATATGTCGGCATATCTGCCAATAGGATATTTCGATTGATGTTTGCACAGATAAAATCGTAACTTCGCTCCCCAATAAGTGCGCAGTTTCCGAGCATCGGAGTTATGCGATCTGCTACTCCATTGGCGGTGATATTCTCGCCACAATTCTCATATGCCCACTCATCAATATCTATAGCATCCATCGCTGTCGCTCCACATTTTGCTGCAACAATCGCCAGAACTCCTGTTCCAGATCCCATGTCGAGACCCTCCATCCCTTCCACTCCGAGGTCAATTATCGCCTCCGCCATAAGGTGTGTTGTTGCGTGGTGTCCTGTGCCGAATGACATTTTTGGCATGATTATAACCTCCATTTTGAATGCTGGATCGACACCATGAAAAGGTGCTCTAATAAGAAGTTTGTCGCCTCCAACCTCGACTCTCTTGAAGTTACTTTCCCACTCAGCATTCCAGTTTTGGGTCTCGATAGAGATATATCTGAACCCTTCAATACCATACCCTTTGACTACAACATCGACATCGCCCATGCAATCTGCCAACTGCTCTTGTGGTATATACGCTTTGAGGTATCCACCCTCGGTTTGGAAGCTTTCGAATGGGAATTCCGCAAGCTCTGCGGTAAGGATCTCTCCTAACTCAACTGTGGAGATGGGGATATTTAACTCTACATAATCCATGATTTTTGGCTTTAATTTATTACCTTTGTTTTGACAAAGATACAAAACTATGGCAGATAATCAGAGACGTTGGGCAGAAATATCTCGTAAATTTCGCATTTACATCAAAACCGAGAGGTCACTAAGTGATAATACTATTGACTCCTACATGAGAGACTTGAAGAGTTTCGCACACTTCGTTGTAGAGCACTACAACATTCCGCCTCGTGGTGTGAGTCGTGAGATTATTGAACACTTCCTATCCGTCATCTTTGATCGTGGGCAACAGTCATCTTCTCAAGCTAGAATCCTTAGCTCGATAAAGTCTTTTTTTCTCTATTTGCAGCTCACTGAGGCGATAGAATCATCGCCTGCGGAGTTTATATCATCACCCAAATGCGATCGAAATTTGCCCGATATCCTCTCTCTTGAAGAGGTCGATTCGATTATAGATGCCATCACGCCTGATACGCCGAAGGGGGTTCGTGATTGTGCAATACTTGAGGTTTTATATTCTTGCGGATTGCGTGTGAGTGAGCTTACCTCTCTACGTCTCTGTGATCTCTTCTTTAGCGAGGGGTATTTACGTGTTGTCGGTAAAGGTGACAAAGAGCGGCTAGTCCCAATAAGCGATACGGCACGTGTGAAGATTGAATCATATCTCGAAGTGAGACGGAGCACCATCAGCAACCAAGATGTGTTATTTCTAAATAACCGCAGCAAAGCTCTTTCACGAGTTATGATTTTCAATATCATCAAACACGCCACCATTCTTTCTGGTGTCAATAAAACAGTCAGCCCTCACACTTTTCGTCACTCCTTCGCCACACACCTTTTGCGAGGGGGGGCAAGTATTCGTCAAGTGCAAGAGATGCTCGGGCATGAAAATATCTCAACAACGGAGATTTATACTCACCTCGAAGAGGAGGATATGCGTAAGACTATCGAGAAGTATTTGAGCCTTTAGTTTTCGAGCAGAAGATTTATTTTGTAAATATGTTCCACGTGGAACATATCAATATGCTTATACAAAAAAGCGGTGTTCCACGTGGAATATCGCACATTTTAAACCTCTGAGGTTTCTATATTCGCACGCTGCTATGGGTAGGGATCATTATGGCTAGTTTGCTAGAGCTTAAAACTCGCCAAAATTCTATGTAAGCATCTGTAAATCAATGAAATACTACGATAGCTGCGAGTTGTAACCCAGCACAAATCTAGCGAAAAAAATAGCTCCTGCAACCTCGAAAGGTGCAGGAGCTTAAATCTAACTCTTTAAGGAGTAAAGATTACTTGTTGTAAGCCTTCATAGTCTCGATCAACATGATAACCTTGTTAGAGTAACCCCACTCGTTATCATACCAAGAAACAACCTTTACGAAGTTGTCGTTAAGAGCGATACCAGCGTCAGCATCGAAGATAGAAGTGCGAGCATCACCTGTGAAGTCAGTAGAAACTACTGCATCCTCAGTGTAACCCAAGATACCAGCCATCTCGTTCTCAGAAGCAGCCTTGATAGCAGCCTTGATGTCAGCGTAAGAAGCACCCTTCTCCAAACGAACTGTAAGATCTACTACAGAAACGTCCAAAGTTGGAACACGGAAAGCCATACCTGTAAGTTTACCCTTCAACTCTGGGATAACTACACCTACAGCCTTAGCAGCACCTGTAGAAGATGGGATGATGTTGCCACCTGCAGCACGACCACCTCTCCAGTCCTTCATAGATGGACCATCAACAGTCTTTTGTGTTGCAGTTGTAGCGTGAACTGTTGTCATAAGACCCTCAACGATACCGAACTTGTCGTTAAGAACCTTAGCTACTGGAGCAAGGCAGTTTGTAGTACATGATGCGTTAGAAACGATAGTTTGACCAGCGTAAGTGTCTGTGTTAACACCACAAACGAACATTGGAGTAGCATCCTTTGATGGAGCTGACATAACTACATACTTAGCACCAGCCTCGATGTGCTTAGCTGCAGTCTCCTCTGTAAGGAACAAACCTGTTGACTCTACAACATACTCAGCACCTACTGCATCCCACTTAAGGTCTGCTGGGTTGCGCTCAGCTGTTACACGGATAGCGTTTCCGTTAACGATAAGAGAAGTCTCGTTGAAATCTACAGTACCCTCGAATTTTCCGTGTACTGAGTCATACTTAAGCATGTAAGCCATGTACTCAACTGAGATAAGGTCGTTGATTCCTACAACCTCAACATTTGGGTTTGTGCAAGCAGCACGGAATACCAAACGGCCGATACGTCCGAAACCGTTGATACCAATTTTGATCTTTGACATAGTTTTGAATTATTTGTTAAAAAACTTTTTTATCTTATAACTTCCGCAAAAATAACGACTTTATATATAAAGTCCAAATGATATGCCATTTTTTTTCGATATAACTACATTATATTTTAACTTTTACCTATTAATTATCATTATGTAAAAAAAATATTCGCCAAAATAATTAATCTCGATTATTTTACATACATTTGCCACCACTTTAAAATATGTAATATTTTTTAATTAATAAATCTCATGATTACCTCTACGCATGACGAAGAGATGCTCGATGTCGCAGATCTGCTGCTCGAAGTCGCAACTAGCCTGATGGGGGCTGGAGCACACACCGCACGCATCGTACACAACACAAACCGAATGGCGGAGATATTCGGATATGAGGTGCACTTCACGATCTTCCAAAAAACGATGACTGTCATGGTGAGAGATCATGATACGCACGAATCGGTAACGATGGTGCGACCCTCAAAACATATCGCACTGAACTTTCGGATCGTCGCCGAACTAAGCTCTTTGAGTTGGGATACTCACGATTTGAAACTATCACCTCAACAAGCTCGTGCAAGATACAATGATATCATCCAACGTAAAAGAATGTCGAGATGGGTGGTGCTACTCTTGGTGGCGTGTGCCAACGCATCATTTTGTCGACTCTTTGGTGGCGACATAGTTGGTATGGCGATGGTGTTCACATCTACAGCGGTGGCATTTTTTGTTAGGCAGGAGATGATGAATCGACACATGAATCACAGCATCGTGTTTATCGTGGCATCGTTCATATCCTCTCTCATTGCGGGGCTTGGTGTCTATCACAGCTGGGGCTCTACACCCGAGATTGCACTCGCAACAAGTGTGTTGTTTTTGATCCCCGGTGTGCCGCTCATAAACTCTATAATGGATCTTTTGGAGGGGCACGTACTCGTGGGAATATCGAGGATGGTCAACGCATCGATACTTATTGTCAGCATCACAATCGGCTTTATGATGTCGCTACTGATGCTTGGATTTGAAAAATTGTAACCGCTATGACACTCTTTGAACAACTCCTTGCCGATGCTATATTTTCGGCTGTCGCAGCAACAGGTTTTGCTGTGATCTCGAACCCTCCCAAAAAGGCGGTTGTGATATCGGCGATGTTGTCCGCTATTGGACACTCTTTTAGATACTACCTGCTTCATGCTCAACATCTCGATATTGGTACTTCGACATTCTTTGCGGCATTCATCATCGGTATGTTGAGTCTGCTTTTTGGTAAGATTATCCGCTGCCCATCTGAGGTTTTTACTTTTCCGTCATTGTTGCCGATGATTCCGGGAATGTACGCATATAATATGTTTTTGTCGTTGGCGAAATTTATGAGAAGCGATTCGACGCTGCATATTCAACTCATTGAGGATATTTTTAAAAATGGACTCACCGCAATTTTTGTGATGTTGGCGTTGGTGGTCGGTGTGTCGTTGCCGATATTGCTGTTCCACAAACAATCATACATGATGTCAAGAAACAGGAGAGGTTAGGGTGAATTTTTGTGGATTTATTCATTTTATATGTGAAAAAACGTTTGAAAAGTTTGGTATTAAAAAAAAAGATGTTATCTTTGTATTAAGATTTTTGAGATACATCTCAACGACCTAACTAACCTAACCTAATAAAGGGCACTATCTTACGCCAAAGATAGTGCCCTTTAATAATATGTGTAAAAAAAGATAATATCCGCAAAAAAATTCATATCTTTGTGCACAAAGTTGAAAAATACATTAAATTTGAAAAATATGAAAGTAGAAATGAACAAGATGGTGGCTGTGAACTACACACTCACCGTTGACGGAGTAGTAGCAGATCAATCACCAGAGGGACAACCTCTTCAATTCGTATTCGGAACAGGTATGTTGTTGCCTAAGTTCGAGGAGGCTATCGTGGGCATGAGTGCTGGCGAGAAGACGTCGTTCACATTGAAGGCTAAAGATGGTTATGGAGAGGTCGCTGCGGAGGCTGTTGTGGAGCTTCCTAAGACAATCTTTATGGTTGATGGTGTTGTAGCCGAGGATATCTTGGTCGTAGGAAATGTAGTTCCTATGGGAGATGCTAACGGCAACCGCATGAATGGAGTTATTGTCTCAATCGCTGAGGAGAGTGTGACTATGGACTTCAACCACCCAATGGCGGGTAAGACTCTTAACTTCGAGGTTGAGATCGATAGCGTGCGTGATGTGACTCCAGAGGATATGATGGGTCAAGGCGGAGGCTGCTCTTGTGGTTCATCTTGTGGCGGTGGTGACTGCGACGGAGGCGAGGGTTGCAACTGCGATGGTGAGGGTTGCAAGTAATCGGATATTTACCTAAACAATAAAATAGAATGGCTACAACAGCTGATATCAAAAACGGTATGTGTATCGAGTTAGATAAAAAGACATACCAAATCATAGAGTTCCAACACGTAAAGCCTGGAAAGGGTCCAGCTTTCGTACGTACAAAGCTAAAGAATTTGGAGAATGCACGTGTTATTGACAACACATTCTCTGCTGGATCAAAGATCGAGATCGTTCGTGTGGAGCGTCGTCCATACCAATTCACTTACGAGGATGATTTGGGTGCTCACTTCATGCACACGGAGACTTTTGAGGAGATCAATATCGATAAGGAGCTTATCACAAACTACGACCTTATGGCTGATGGTCAAGTTGTAGAGGTGATGTTCCACACCGAGAAGGAGCAGGTGTTATCTGCGGAGTTGCCTCCGATTGTCGATATGGAGGTTACATACTCTGAGCCGGGAATCAAGGGAGACACAGCGTCGACTAACTCTCTAAAGCCAGCGACAGTGAATACAGGAGCTACAGTGCGTGTACCATTGTTTATCAATACGGGAGATAAGATTCGTGTCGACACACGTACTCGTGAGTATTACGAGCGCATCAAGTAAATTTGTAGTACATATAATGATAAGGGGTGGCTTCGTTATGAGGTCACCCCTTATTTTATAAAGTAACAAGATATGCCAGTAACATCAGTCACAAAGATTTTGGAGTCGATGCAAAACTCATATGGGTTGATGCGCACACTTCCGGAGTTGAAACTATGGATGGGGGAGAGAGGAGAGCCATTTTATTGTGTGGGAAATAGTGTCGTGCTTTTTAAGATCTTCTACGACAATCGGTGGTGCGCTATGAGGTGCTATATGTGTCCGCCAGTGAATGGAGCTTTGGTCTATGGAGATCGCTACTATGCCGAGGAACTATACATATATAGTAACGATAGGAGTGGGTATCGTATAGATGTCGTGTTGGATGAGTGGATTGAAGGGGTGACACTCAAAGAGCGGGTCGAAGGAGCGGTCGAGAGGGGAGATCACGATGAGTTAAAGATGTTGGCGGATGGTTTCGATGTTATGGCTAGAGATCTGCTGCGTGGTGAGTGGGCGCATGGAGATCTCACGATGGAGAATATCATTGTCTCATGCGAAGGGAGGCTGCGCCTCATAGATTTCGATGGTAAATTTATCCCCGAACTCGAAGGGGAACTAAGCCCTGAGTTGGGGACAGCGGCATATCAACCACCATGCAGAAAAATCACGGATTTCGATGCACGTATTGATGATTACTCTGTGGCGTTGATCTCTACTGCACTTAGGGTGTTGAGTTTGCGTAGTGAGTTCTACCACACCCACAGTTTCTATGATGGGGTGTTGTTCGACCCTATGTTGATCGAAAAGGGGGGATGTGAGGCTTTGGAGCGTAGTATCGAAATATTTTTATGCCACAATATGGGATTTGCCTACCGGGTTGCGATGTTGTTAAAAAATGGAGAGTTGCGCATTCCTCCGCTTGTCGATATTTTCAATAGCGTGGGCAGAGAATACCCCGAGGAGCAGGAGCTACACCTCACCATGCAGCATGGACTTGTGGGGTACTCAACACCTAATGGTCAGGTTGTTATACCACACATCTACGACGATGGATTGGAGTTTAGTGAGGGTGTAGTGATGGTTCGTATGGGAGAGAGTTGGATGGTTGTGGATCGTAGGGGCGAGGTGTTGAGAGCTCTAGAGGGGTGCGAGAGGGTGAAATCTTTCCGTGGAGGAGTTGCCAAAGTGCTCAGAAAAGGTGTTTGGGAGGATATTTATAGATGTAAATGATTTGTATTTCAAAATAATTAATGTATATTTGTCTAAAGGAGCATTGTGATTATGAGTTGTCAAAATAATTATAGAGAGCTGACTAGAATCGAGATAGAGACTCTTGAACAACAGAGAGGGTGCTGTGCCGAGTTGTGGTTAAAAGTGAAGGTGGGGAGTGATTTTTCACCGGCTCAACTATGGAGATCTCGCTTTGAAGGGGAGGTTTTTGTGGGTGAGGGTGTGCAGATTCTCGACTCTACGGTGTGTAATTATATCCTCGACAAGGGGGTTAGAGTGGAGTCTGTGACAAGGTTGGAGTGCCGCACAAAGAGCCGATTTGGTAATGGGGTCGAGGTTGCGGTGGTCAATGAGTGTGGCGGACGCACGGTGAAAATTTATGATAACCTCAAAGCACAAACAGCATATCTATGGGCAATTTTTCGCCATCGTGCCACATTCTGTAGCGAAGTGGAGCGAATGGTCGAGGAGTACTCTTCGGCAAAGGAGTCGGAGTTGGGTTATGTGGGTGAAAGTTCTGTGATTGTGGGGGGGCGATTCATTCGCGAAGTTAATATTGGTCGAGGTGTTGTCATCGAGGGGGCATCGTTGCTTTGCAACGGTACACTATGCGATGGGGCGAGAGTCGGGGTTGATGTCAAGGCTCAAAACTTTATTGCGGTCGAAGGATCGAGTATCGATTCTGGGGCGACTCTTGAGAGGTGCTTTGTCGGGGAGAGCGCAATCGTAGCAAATGGTTTCACGGCGGTGGATTCACTCTTCTTCGCAAATAGCCACCTCGAAAATGGTGAGGCTGCGTCAGTATTTGCTGGACCATACACAGTGTCACACCACAAATCATCGCTGCTCATAGCGGGAATGTTCTCGTTTTTTAATGCTGGCAGTGGGTCGAACCAAAGCAATCACCTCTTCAAAACAGGGGCGGTGCACCAATCAATACACCCTCGTGGTTGTAAATTTGCTAGCGGTGCATATATCATGGCTCCAGCGGTGGAGGGGGCATTTACTATGGTTAAGGGGTATCATGCTCGTCACCACGACACTCTAGCATTTCCATTCTCATACCTCATAGATGATGGGGATAGATCGGTACTTATGCCGGGGGCAAATTTGGTGAGTTATGGCACACATCGAGATATTGAAAAGTGGGGGGCGAGGGATCGACGCACACGACACCGTGAGGTTATAAACTTCCAGGAGCATAATCCCTATGTTGTGTCACAGATGGTCACAGCGGTCAACACGATCCACACACTCACGGAGCAGAGAGCCGATGCCGAGCAATATATATGGAATAGGGTGATAATAAAACCTGCGCACCTAAAAAGAGGTTTGGGGTTGTACAATAAGGCTATTGTCTCATCGTTGGGATATATGCTCTCGCAGAGGGGGGCAACTCGAGAGGGGATAGTAGCTGACGTGGAGGCGCAAGGCGAGTGGATAGATGTTGCAGGTCAATATATTTCGCAGCGAGCTGTAGAGCGAATAATTTCGTCGGTGGAGAGGGGAGATATCTCTTCATTAGAGGGGATAGATGCCACCTTTGCGGAGTTTGGTGCGGCGTATAAAACGAAGAGTTATTGCTACGCATATTGGTTGCTCTCGTCGCTTTTGGGGCATGAGCCTACGCCACAGGATATTGCCGATGCTGTATCTTCGGCGGAGGGTAGTCGAGAGGCTTTAGAGAAGATGATAAGTAGCGACATGAGAAAAGATTGCGACAAAAGCATGTCGGTAGGATATGGATTACACACAACCTCGGCGGAGGAGCTGGAGGCAGATTATAGTGCAGTAAGAGGATTGTAAAACTTAAAAAAGGAGGAGGATATGCTATGTATGAGAAGAGCATAACACGAGAACATCGCACAGCATTTGTGGTTCTCATCGACCAATCGGGATCAATGTCCGAGCCGATAGAGTACGAAGGTCGAGAGTTAGCCAAAGCGGAAGCTGTAGCTTTGGTAACAAATCAAATTATCGCAGAGCTCATCGAGCGAGCACGTCGCCATGATGGTGTGCGGGATTACTACGATGTCGCAGTTTTGGGGTACTCGGGCGAGGGGGTGACACCGATGATTAGCCACAATGAATCGACACCATTTGTATCCATCGATGAGTTGTCATCACGCAAGGTGCCATTAGATTCATATGTTGTGAATCGAACGCTACCCAGCGGAGAGTCAGCACCATACACTGTTTCGACACCACAATGGGTTACGCCTCGTGCTTCGGGAGAGACTCCAATGTTCGAAGGATTAAACTACGCCTACGATATTGTTAAGGAGTGGAGTACACGCCCCGAGAACTACGATAGTTTTCCTCCTATAGTATTCAATATCACCGATGGCGAGAGTTCCGACTGCTCACCTGTGGATATGATAAATATTTCACGCAAAATACGTTCGCTATCAACCTCTGATGGCAAGGTTTTTATGATAAATATCCATATTGCATCCTCTGCAATTCAACAATCAATGCTCTTCCCTACAGCTGAGGAGGTGGAGAACTTCCCCACACGCAAAGCCCGGGAGTTGAGCTACGCATCGAGCACCATGCCCGACGTTTTTTGTGATGTGATATGCGAATTGAAGGGGGTAAAGGAGAAGAGTGAATTCATAGGGGTGAGCTACAACACTTCGATTGCGGAGTTGATAACGATTCTGAATATAGGAACCATAAGCGTAAAGAGAGGATAATATTATGAGACTAACAATAAGTTTATTTAAAGATTGCCTAAGAGAGCCTAAGGCACATCTATCAACAATGGCGGATGCAGAAATTATCCGCGACCATTCGGACGACCCTTCGGTGTGGAGAATGACACACTTCGCCGAGGCTGAAGTGATTAAGGATGGGCGAAAATATATGTTGGGAATGCCACTTAGTGAACAAGCGCACATGATATGCCTGCGTAAAGTTACGCTGATGAACAAAACGAAATCACCTTGTATCCCACATAGCGAGATACTTATCGACGAGTTGAAATTTGTCGACAAAAAGGGAGATGAACACACCTCAGATCTTCTGCTACACGAAATTCCCGATGGATGTAGCCTATATGAGTTTGCGGAGTATGCCTCACGAGAGAGACTCCTTGAGGCGGTGAATCTTTTGGAGTCGGAGTTCAAAAGGGTAGGTATCGTGCACAATAACCTCACACCTCACAATGTCGTGGTGGGAGATAATTATGAGATTTACGCCATTAGATATCACTACGCAGAGAAGGCTACACCTGAGAAGGATTGTAGCGAGGAGTTCGTATCACTACGAGAGTGGATCAATACAATGGTGGATATTGATGGTGGGGTAGATGATAATAGAGTGGTGAAACTTCCATCATCACTATTCAGTAGCTATATCCATGTGGGCAACCCCTTCGAAGAGATGATATGTGTCTCGGATGAGAGGGGATATTTATATGTCAACACCAATAATGAGGTAGTTGTTGAGGGTCGTTTTAAATGGGCTGGAGATTTCCATGAAGGACGTGCCGAGGTGGAGACGGAGACAGGAATGGGACTTATCGACAAAGAGGGAAATTTTGTGATAGAGCCTATATACAAAATCGTCGATTATGATGTGGATTCTGGACTCTCACGTGTGCGCCGTGGTGAGGATGAGTGGGCTCTGTTCAACTATAAAGGTGAGATGATTTTGACATTCGAGAAGAGATATATCGACGATGAGGATCTGGAAATATTAAGCATTTAAAGATAGATATAAGATAATGGAAAAGGTAAAAACACTAATCATAGGTAGTGGTCCTGCGGGGTTCACAGCAGCGATATATATCGCACGAGCAAACCTACAACCAGTTCTCTATGAGGGAATTGAACCCGGAGGACAACTCACCACTACAACCGAGATAGATAACTTCCCCGGATATCCCGAAGGTGTGGATGGCACGCAGATGATGGCGGATCTAAAACGCCAAGCTCAACGTTTCGATGCCGATATCCGCACAGGTGTGGTCTCGTCGATAGATCTCTCGTCACGCCCTTTCCGTGCGGTGGTCGATGGTTCGCACGAAATCGAAGCGGAGGCGGTAATCGTCTCTACAGGTGCTACAGCAAAATATCTTGGACTCCCTTCCGAGACAAAATTCCGAGGTATGGGGGTGAGCGCATGCGCCACATGTGATGGATTCTTCTACCGCAAAAAGGTGGTTGCAGTGGTCGGTGGTGGAGATACCGCATGTGAAGAGGCAACATATTTGGCATCGCTATGCAAGCAGGTATATCTTATTGTGCGTAAGGATTTTTTGCGTGCCTCGAAAGCTATGCAGCAGAGGGTGTTTGATACCGAAAATATCACGGTGATGTTTGAACACAACGTCATTGAGGTGCTCGGAGACGATAGCGGTGTCACAGCTCTCATTGCTCGTCATAACGATGGTAGCGACACAACTCTAGATGTTGCAGGGCTATTCCTCGCCATTGGACACCACCCAAATACCGAATTCCTTGGCGGTCAGCTCGAACTCGACAGCGAGGGGTATATCGTAACCACTCCGGGGACTTCAAAGACATCAGTAGAGGGAGTTTTTGCCGCCGGAGATGTCAAAGATCCACACTACCGCCAAGCAATTACTGCCGCAGGGTCGGGATGTATCGCAGCTCTCGATTGTGAGAGATTTTTATTGTAAAATTTTTCGATGCAGTGAGTTCTGCACATAGCATAATAATAATGCCACTTATCTGTTGGGAAAGATCTCCGATAGATAAGTGGCATTATTATGAAAACTGAGAATCTGTTTAAGTTTTTCTGCTTAAAAATGCTATGCACTATTTTGCTTTGATTTTGGATTTTGATATTGCAGCTAATAGTGGGCTATTTGCAAGATAGCAAAATTCAAAAGCGAAGTGAAAGAACCTTAGCAATTTAAGTGAGAAAAACTTAAACAGATTCTGAAATTAAGTAGGGTAAAATAATTATTGGTGTGTTTTTAAGAGTGCTGTTAAAAATATGGGCAATGTGGTCAAAAATGGTTGGTGAAACCGTTGTAACATGTTGACATTCACAAAGATTTATTACCTTAATTGAAACGTGTTTCAATTAAGGTAATTTTTTATGTCAAAATCAGAAAG
>JAWXSU010000025.1:0-14472 GCA_044434245.1 Rikenellaceae bacterium
CCAACTCATTTATGAGATTCACCGCATTGTTATACGTGCGCCCCGTAGTCCCAAATCCCGGCATGGTAACACCGATAATTCCCTTTCGATCTAACCCCAATCTATCGAATGCTTTGACCGTAACCAGCAGTGCTAGAGTCGAATCCAAACCGCCCGAGATACCTACAACTGCGCACTTACATGATGTGTGCATAAGCCTCTTTGCTAACGCTGCTGTCTGAATTGCAAAGATCTCCTCACACCTTTCATTTCGACGAGCAGAGTCTGAAGGTACAAATGGCGCAGGATCTATATAGCGTCTAACATCATCATTTTCAACACCATCAATATATATTTCGCTCTGTTCAAAATCGCATGATTCACGACTCTGATATGTTGTTGTGCGCAATCTATAATTTTGCAAAAGATCAATATCGACATCCGACACAATCAACTGATTATCAAATGAAAATCTTTTTGCTGCTGCTAATACAACCCCATTTTCAGCAATTATTGCCTTTCCACCAAAAACCAGATCCGTAGATGATTCACCAAAACCAGCCGACGAATATACGTAAGCAGACATGCATCGTGCCGATTGTTGCTTAATAAGATCTACAAGGTACTCATGCTTTCCAACAACCTCTGGAGATGCCGAGAGGTTAAAAATCACACGTGCTGCTTGCGATAACCTCGACGAAGGTGGATTTATAACCCACAAATCTTCGCAAATCTCCACTCCACATGACACTCCATTTATCTTAAATATTAAGTTTTTAGATATCGGAACCTGCTGTCCTGCCAACATAATCTCTCCATCTTCCAAATCTGCTCCCGACGCAAACCATCTCGACTCATAAAACTCCGAATAGTTCGGGATATGAATCTTTGGCACAACTCCCAAGATCTCACCATAACCAAACGCTACAGCACAGTTGTAAGTGGCATTATTTACCACAATAGGGATACCCACAATAGCCACTATCGGCAACTCGTCTGTAGCCTCAACCAAGTCATACAAAGCCTCTTGTGCGGCCTCAATCAATGTATTGTGCAGAAACAGATCCCCACACGTATACCCCGTAATAGACAACTCCGGAAAAAGCACAACTTCTGCGCCTTCACACACAGCCTGACGCATAAGCTCCTCAATCTGCGAGATATTATATTTACAATCTGCAACCCTTAGTAAAGGAACAGCAGAAGAGACTCTAAAATAACCAAACTCTCTCATTACTAATGATTTTTAACCGCCCACAATTTAGCGATATTCACAATAACATCCACCGATTTTTGCATCGTTTGGAGCGAACAGCACTCATATTTACCATGAAAATTCATTCCTCCCGTGAAAATATTAGGGCACGGCAACCCCATAAACGACAATCGAGCACCATCTGTACCCCCACGAATTGGGCGAATCAACGGCACGACCCCCGCCATCTCCATCGCCTCACGTGCTTTATCTATAAGTTCGGGATGAGGGTCGATCATCTGTTTCATATTGCGATACTGCTCCTTAATCGTAAATGATATAACCCCCTCACCGTAACGACGCTCCAACATGTCGACACAACTCCATAGCATAACCTTCCGCTCCTCGAACTTTTCTGTCGAGTGATCTCGGATAATATAATTCATCTCAGCCTTTTCGACCGTACCCGACATCTCTGTAAGGTGGTAGAAACCCTCATAGCCAGATGTGTACTCCGGACGCTCAACTTTGGGCAACAACGCATTTAACTCACATGCCACTTCTATTGCATTTATCATCTTACCCTTAGCGTAGCCTGGGTGCACATTGCTTCCCGATATTGTCACTTTGACTCCTGCGGCGTTGAAATTTTCATACTCCAACTCTCCCTCAACACCACCATCTACCGTATAGGCATAATCTGCACCAAAATTTCTCAAATTAAAATGATCTACGCCTCGCCCAACCTCCTCATCGGGGGTGAATCCGATTTTTATCTCGCCATGCTCGACCTCTGGGTGATCCATAAGCCACTGTGCAGCAGTCATTATCTCTGCCACTCCAGCCTTGTCATCTGCTCCGAGAAGAGTTCTGCCATCCGTATGGATTATGGTGTGACCGACTAAAGATTTCAACTCCGGAAATTGCTCCACACTCATTTGTGTTGTGGGATTCAAGGTGATATCTTCGCCATCGTAACACTCAATAATTTGTGGGCGAATATCGTCCCCTTTCATATCAGGCGATGTATCTACGTGAGCAATAAAGCCAATCACCGGAGATAACTCACACCCCTTAGTTGCCGGTATTGTACCAAAAGTATATCCGTACTCATCTGTCACGACACCTTTCAGCCCCATACCACGCATCTCTTCCGCTAAGATTCTGAGTAACACCCACTGCGACTCCGTAGATGGGTAGCAATCACTGTCCTCACAACTCTGTGTCGGGATAGCGACATATTTTAAAAATCTATCCTTTAGCTCCATATTATATAGGGGAGTTCTATTTTCTCCCGATTTTTAATTTATAGTTGATAGCTGAAAAGTAAGTAGTGTAAAATAATTATTGGTGTGTTTTTGATAGTGCTATTGAAGATGAGATTTTTTGCTATTGAATTGAAAATATAGTGGTTCTACATTGAGATTTAACAGTGAAAAATATCGCTCCAAGAGTGCTATTAAAAATATGGCAATAATTGTTTTTCACTACTTAATTGGGGGAGAAATTTGAACTCCCCTATAGTAGTGTTTACTCCAACAACTTTAGAATTTCACGTGGATGATCTACGATGTGATCTGCGCCGCTCTCAACCAACTCTTCACGACTCCTAAAACCCCATGTCACACCTACAGACTCAACTCCTGCAGCTTTTGCCGTCTCAATGTCGATACCAGAATCTCCGATGTACAAGAATTTATCGGGTGTGAAAGATGTTATCTGAATTATCTCACGAATGATATGAGGGTGCGGTTTGAGTGGAACATCGGGACGTTGACCCAACACCGCTGCAAAACGATGCGCAGGGAAGAATTTCTTCACCAACTTACGTGTACCCTCTTGAAATTTATTTGATGCCACAGCCAATGTAACCTCTCGATGTGATAGTTCATTAAGTAGAGGCTCAACACCTGTGTATGGAGTGGTGAACTTATCAATATTTGCTGTATAATACTCTACAAACTCAGCTCTTATCTCCGCAACAAATTCGGGAGTACGAAGCTCTTCGGGGAGTGCACGCTCAACCAGACGCATGATTCCATTCCCCACAAAATGGCGATAATCATCCAACTCATGTGTCGGAAGTTCATGTCGTGCCAAAATCTCATTGCACGCTGCGGCTAGATCCCCGATCGTATCGAGAAGTGTGCCGTCTAGGTCGAAAATTACAATCTGTTTCATTGCGCTTTATCCTTAAGTTTGGGTTGTTTAATTTTATACCCTAAATATGCTACTGCCACCGACATCAGTGGACTCACTAAGTTGAAAATACAGTATGGGATATATGTAAATGTTGAGACTCCAAGCACCGTAGCTTGCGTCATTCCGCATGAATTCCACGGCACCAATACCGAACATACCGATGCCGAGTCCTCAACCGAACGACTAAGCAGTCGCCCCTCCAACCCCTGTTTTTTGTAGAGATCTTTGAATAGTTTTCCGGTGAGAATAATCGAGATATATTGGTCTGCTGTGGTGATATTAAAGAATATTCCTCCAAAGACTGTCGACCCTACAACCGATGTTGTACGCTTTACGTATTTCAAAAACACCGATGTTAACCTCTCCAACATTCCACTACCTGTCATAACTCCACCGAAACACATTGCACATATTATGAGCCATATAGTTGTCAACATACCCTCCATTCCTCGTGTGGATATCAAGTCGTTAACCTCCACCGAGGGTGTGATGATTGATGTTGCACCATAACAACCTCGAAGCACCGCCTCGATTTTTGTCATTACACCCATATTTAAACTCTCACTCCCTACAATTTGCGCCAATATTTGAGGTTGTGCAAATGCCATCGCCACAGCCGCCATAAATGCCGAGGCAAAAAGTGTGATGATCGCAGGCAAGCGATTAGCAATTAGCACCCCGGTGATGATAGGTATAATCATCAACCACGGCGATATATGAAACGTCTGCTCTAAAGTTTCGCTATACTCTTCAATATGAATTGCTTCAGCCTCTCCCCCCATCAAACCAACAACTCCAAAGACCGTAAGAGCTATAATAAAAGAAGGCACTGTGGTAATCATCATATATCGAATATGTTCGAATATATTAACCCCTACAGCGGAAGATGCCAATACCGTTGTGTCGGACAACATCGACAGTTTATCGCCAAAATATGCACCCGATATGATAGCACCCGCAATCCACCCTTGCGAGAAACCTTGCGCAGTACCGATACCCATGAGTGCTATTCCGATCGTTGCAATCGTCGTCCACGAGCTGCCAGTCATAATCGACACCACAGCACAAACTATGCACGATGTAATTAGGAAAATAGTTGGATTCAATATCTGTAAACCATAATATATCATCGAGGGTACTACTCCACTCAACATCCATGTTCCCGAGAGCGCACCTATTAATAATAAGATTATTATAGCCGAACTCGATGCTCTGATATTCTCGATCATCGCCTCCTCCAATACATCCCATCGTTGCCCATATACAAACATCGATATCAATACACACACAGATGTTGCCGTCAGCAGAGCGATTTGATTCGCACCACCAATGGCGTCACTTCCAAAGATCTTCAACACGACATAAAGCAAAATACTCAACACAACAAGCGGAGTGAGCGATGCTAGAAGTGACGGGATACGACCTTTTCTTCTCTTAAAATTTAGCATTAAGTATATTTATAGTTCAATCCCCACAAATATAGTGAAAATTTTTGATATTCTTTCATTTCTCGCAAACCTCTTCACATCGGTTAATCCACCAACATTTTTTCGTAGCGATACCCCAGAGACCTCAATGCGATCGAGATACCCAATTTATAGAACACTTTGGTTGTTCGTGCAAAGATGTGAAACGCCATAACACTCTGCGACTCAATGCTCTCTTTGCGAATCATGCCTTGTGCCGAATGTGCCATCCCTCGCATTAGAGACTCCAATCTATCAGCCTCTTCGCTTTCGAGAGAGTAACCAAGTAGCCCCTCTAATACATACTCATCCATCTCGTCGAAACCACGTGGTTTTGATATAAGTGTGTATAAATCATCTACTTGAGCATACTCCTCCCACGAAGTATCCCATAACACCGCAGCTCCTATACCTAAATACCCTGCCCACGCCACTGCAACAGATGGATACTCTGCGATTTGTGGTACCGCCGCTGCCATATACTCTGGTGCCGAGCTGTGCCACTTCTCCTCCAACTCCTCAACCTCAAGAAGTTGCCCATCAAGAAAACCATTGTCGGTAGCTTGACGCAGGAGATTCATCATCAATTTATCTTCATATTGTGCCAAATATTGGCTTTGTTCTTGATCCATTTAATCCAACTTATATTATTTACCTATAATCTCTAGCTCCAAAGATTTTTGACCCAACTCTAACCGACGTCGAACCACACTTTATAGCTAATTCATAATCATCCGACATCCCCATAGAGAGGGTATCAAACTCCTCCCCAAAGATCTGCGCCAACTCATCTTTGCAGATCTTCAACCTCTCGAAATCACGACGTACAACCTCATCATCATCCGTGTTAGATGCAATCCCCATTACCCCACGGAGTCTAATGTGGGGCATACGTTCAAACTCACCATTGGCGATATCGACCTTTAGCTCCTCATAATTCCACCCCGTTTTACTCTGCTCCTGCGCCACATGAATCTCCAATAGGCAATCAACCACTCTATCACACTTTGCCGCCTCCTTTTCGATAGCCTCCGCCAAGCGCAAAGAGTCCAACGACTCAATAATTGTGACATATGGCACAACCATCTTAACCTTATTTGTTTGGAGGTGACCAATCATATGCCACTCTATATCCTTTGGCAATGACTCCCATTTAGCTCTTAGCTCTTGGGGACGACTCTCACCAAACTTACGCTGTCCTACGGCATAAGCTGCCTCAACCGCCTCAACAGGGTGGGTTTTAGATACCGCCACCAACGACACCTCTTGAGGCAAAGATGCGGCAATACTCTCTATTTGTGACTTTACTGACATTATTTTATTCATTAATTTCGGATGTAAAAATAGGCAAATTTTCTCATATTTTCACACTTACAGAGGAGTAATTATAATTTTTACATACAACAAAAAGATTGCCTTAACTGAAAACTCATTTCAATTAAGGCAATCCTTTCTCTTATTTTATTGCGATTTTTTCTTCACAACATACACATCTAAATTTACTCGATGATTACAACACGGCTCAACGAAGCATCATCATTATAATACTACCCCCCCCCAATTAGGAGAGCAAGCTAAGATAGAAATAATTCGTATCTTTGCGCTGCTGTTTGATGAGCCTAAATGCGCAACAGTAGAGAAACAAAAAATAATATTAACTGACACGAAGATAGGGATATATCTTATTAGTTAAGAGAATGCTGTCTAAAGTTGGGGGCGTATCACAAAACAACCGATAACCAGTATTTTAAATCGTTAAAATTTAAACAGTTTCTTATTTGATGAACCCTATTATATCATCAATTAGATCTTGTGCTGCCTTACCACCGATTGTTTTCAATACTGAAAGTTTATCAATATTATTCAACAAATCGGTCAACTGTTTTTTGTCGTATGCAACATAGACAAAACCAAGTTCATTTAGCTGCATAGCAGTTGAAATTTGGTGGTCATCTCTATGCTCTCCAAACGAGGCAATACGTGGCACAACAATAATGGGTTTATTACTTGACAATGCCGATATAATTGTTCCCATACCAGCATGAGCAATGATGACTCTTGCTTTGCTAAAGATTCTATTAAATTCATCTGGATTTACAAGTCCTATGGTTTTAATGTTCTTAGCCTTATATTTTGACTCTATACACTGAGCAATAATCTCTTCATTTAACATCGGAGATAAGTGGTCAATCATCTCGATTAATCTATCGAAGGAAGACTGTGTTCCCGCAGTTACAAATATCATAATATCTACTCTAATACATTACCTTTATAAATAATTTTATCCGATGACAACCCGCTCCACTGAGTATATACCCTTGATGCAAATCTTGAAGCTAATCTACCGCTAAGAGATAGGGTTGTCACACTTGCTATACTATCTATCCAGATAGTTTTTACTCCTAATACTCTCGATGCCAACAAAACCATTAGCCCAGGAGCAGCACCCGTTGATATTGTAAAATCTGGTTTTTCACACTTGATAATTTTGATTGCTTGAAAAAATACGGGTATCATTTTCAAAGCATTCCACTGACTAAAATCATCAACAACATAGAGTTTTTCACCATTAATCATCTTGGCATAAGAGGGGTTTGTTGAAACATATACTACATCACTCATTTTGCCGATGTCATTACAGACTCTTTGCAATTCAATCCAATGACCTCCTTTAGAGGCAGCAGCTAGTACTTTCATATTAAATTACGCTTTTATATATTTTTTTCAGTTTATATATGTTGTTATCCAGAGAGAAATGCTCAGAAATGAGACAGAATGAATGATTACTAATAGACTCTCTTAACTCCTTGCTGTCGATTAATTTATGAAGTGATTTTGATAAACCATCAACATCGCCTGGCACTATCATAAAACCCGTATCACCGTTTGTGATAACTTCTGGAATAGAGGCTATATTAGTACTTATGTTTGGAATACCGTATGCCATAGTTTCGAGGATTGTCATAGGCAAACCCTCGTTATATGAAGGTAGTACATTTATCATAGTATTTTTCAGAAAATCTTGTTTCTGAGTACCATCTATCCAGCCAATATGCGCAATTCTGTGACTTATGCCCATCTGTTTTGCCCGTGATTTCACCTCTTCAATCTCACCATCTCCGCACAGATAAAATTTAATATCGCTATCTATAATATTATCGAGATATTTAATCGACGAAAGTAGGTCGTAAGCGCCTTTTCGTTTTCCTAAACGTCCCAGAAAAAGAACATTTCGAGCACTATTATTGTATGTATTTCTCTTGTATATATTGACTGCGTTATAGAGAACCTTAATTCTTGCATTCGGTGCTTTTGAATGTATCATTGACACAAGTCTTTTGCTAAGTACGATATTCAAATCTGATAATTCAAGTATCCTTGCAATGTAATTCTGCTGTTGGTGTGAGGAGTTCGAATAAAACTCTTCGAACTCAGCAGCATGATGGTGTAGAATGATCTTAATACCGAATCGCTTAAAAGTCTGAACAAGGAAAGCTTTTCTATAAAAACTGCCCTTCTCTGCGGTATGAAGATGAGCGATATGAATCTTATTAAAGGTTATATGCAATAATATTCTCAGGTACGACGTAAAGAAAAACAGGAGTAAAAGAACTCTATTGCAACTGGTATGTGTTGCAATAAATGTTACTTTCGTATCTTCCCAATTATCATAATTGAGATAGTTTTTAACAACGGAAGTCATTCCACCTTTAACATCTAGAGTAGAACCACACATTAGGATATTTGGCATCGTGATTATTTATTATTCTTATACATCTCTTGCATAGCCTCAATGGACTTTTGTCTCTCAATATCAATTATGTCATTTACTTTATTATAATCAATTTTTCGATTAGCTATTGAAAAATCATTGTAGTCGGATATTATACGATCCTCCAATCCCGTTAACTTAAGGATGCTTCGATTTCGACTGTTTGTGCCATTATTTGGCAGAATCTCAATGAGTTGTTTGTTGAAGATTAAGGCAAATACAGTCCCGTGAAATGAGTCTGTAATAAGGTATTGGCAATTCTTTATGTACGATAAAAATTCGCCTAACTCTGGTAAGTATATAAATTCTCCACCTCTGTTAAAATGGTGCATAGATGGTGACACTCGCAATAGAGGTAGTCCTACGCTCTGTGCAAATCTTTTTGCATATTCGTTGAACTCATCGTGAATATGGAGTTGATAGACCAACACATACTTTTTTGTTATATCCTTTTTGATAAACTTCGACCACTCCTTCTCTGTCAGTAAAAGAGTAGGGTCTAAAACCTGTCCACGGCAAGGGATATTCATTGAAGAGATAAGGTCAACGGCAGCATCTTCTCTTACCGTAATTTCATCATATCTCGATAACAAATTGTGGTAATTGGACAAAACATCTTCAGTAAAAACCGTTCTTCCAAAACTTGAAGCATAAGATACTTTTTTTGCTCCAGCCCCAACAAACGATAAGAAATATGCGCTATCATAACGTCCATTCATAATTGGTCCCCAAACCTGATCGCTACCAGTCATAAATATATCAGCCTTTAGGGTTGAAAGCTCTGTGCTTGTTTTATATCGTTTATCTGTCAACTTTAAATACTTAGAGCGCATCTTGCTAAACTTCTTGCTTGCTAAATATTCACCTGGGAAACGTAGAAGGATGTACAGCAGTTTTTTAATGATATTGTTACTCCATTTAGGCTTACTATTCAGCTCTGTTAATGTAACATTCAATCCCGATTCATCTTCTCGAATGTAATCAATAATAGAGGCATCGTGTCCTAATCGTCTCAAAATTTCGAGTGTCGCTATCGACTGCATCAAAGAACCATAATTGGATGGTGCATGGCGTGTTATAACTTTAATATTCATCTTTATTTTAGTATTAAATTTCTTAAATCAGGAAGTTTACACATAAGTCGATAGAAGACAACTGGCATTTTGGGTAATCCCATTGCGATAGCTTGCAGATACCTTCGCTGTAATTGTTCCATATCTCCAGCTTTTTTTACTTTAGGGCTACACTTCTCACCCCTAAAGTATGGTATGAGTTGCTGTTTGCGGCGAATATCTTCTAAGCCCAAAGCTGGAAGAATATCTTCGTAATTTTGAGGTTCAACCACTAGCCTATTGGTGTTTGTTAGTAATTCTAAACCCACATCACTATTCACGGTTACAAGGGTTTCACCTAAATCATTCTGCTCACGAATAACCCAAGGATCCATCAAAGATAAATCAGTACCCACAGCTAACCCGAATGGGTCTCCACACACATTACATCCAGGAACACTCCATAATCTACGACCAAATGGAAGTTGGGCAGCTCTATGCCAAGGTAAATTTTTATTATTTATTTTTACTACACCAGGCCAACCTGTACCTCGATATTGAAATGTGAAGTTATTCATTGAGAACTCTGCCCCCATCGCCTTAGCCATGAAACGTGTAGCGTTGATATTTTTTTGCTGTTTACAGAATATATCTATCAAAATTAACTCTTTATATTTGCCTTTGAGTGCGACCTTTATGGCTTTTAGCTGGCAGGTAGTTCCTACAATCATTAATCTATCACACTTTTTAATCTCTTTGATATTTTGCCCCAACATCACAGAGTGATAAATTGAGTTTGGAATTTTATCATCTGAGGGTAGGTCATCTTTGGTATAGAGGTGTCCCTCAGCAAATGGATACTCTTTAGATTTACGAAGTGTATATACGCCATCTACACGACCACTTTTCAATGCCTCAATAATCAATGTGCGAGCACCACCCCCCGATGATGCGCTATGACGAATCTTCTTGTCGCTATTATAGGCAAAAAAGAATTCCCTATCTTTTAAGTCGTTATTGTATTCACTCAAATCATCAACCGTAGCAGCAGGACATGCACGAAGACACATCTTACAGCCTATGCAGCTATTGTGGTTTACCAACACATCCGACAATCCATCTTTGCGTAATTTAAACGAGATAGAGTTTGATGGGCACACCGCTTGGCACGTGCCACATTGTTGGCATTCTGAGAATGAGAATGATATGATTTTATTTTGCAGAGTTATCATAATAGCTCTTTAGTGATAGTGAATCTTTGAGAAATTCAACAGAGTCCTCACGTAAGGTCTTTAATCGGAGTTCAACGTCGTCATAATCAATCTCAGCTTGAATTTCATCATAAACCTTGTTGCGGAATAATCGAGCATCTAAGCCTAATGTACTGAAAAGACTGTCTATTCTTGAATGCGTTGAACCTTTTAGATTAGGATTTTTACGATAGAATGTTAAGAATTTCTTGTGAAATATGGCTGCAAACACAGAGCAATGGAACGAATCAGTCACCACATATTGAGCATCCCTAATTAGTTTGATAAAATCGAGTGGGTCTACATCATATAAATTTATGTTCCCTAATTTATCATCCATTTTATGGTAATTATCTATGTGTGGCAAATTTAGTATTTTTATGCCCGATTCTCGGCTGAGTTGCTTTATGTGATTTCGAATATCCTCACGCTCTCCAAGTACATAACATAAAATATACGGTTCATCAACTCTGCATCGAGACTCGTCAATCAAGCTCTCCCACTCAGACCTATCGAGAATGAGTGTTGGATCCAATACAACCTTTGCACGATCTTTACCCGTTAGCTCGCTTACAATCTCCTTTCCTCGCTGCTCTCGAACTCCAATTTTTGTTAATTTATTTAGGTATTCAGCAACTCTATCTTTTTGCCAAGGGTAGATATTTGAAACACCAAAACTAGAGGCATACGAAAATGTAGGAACACGACTATCAACAAATAGCAAATTATAATATTTATTGTATAGACTGAGTGGTGCCCAAACTTGGTCGCTTCCGACTAAAACCACAGAGTACTTTTTTGAGCCTTCAGTAAGTTTATCATAGCCATTATAAACTACGGCTTTGTTATCTAGGTATTTTTTTTGGAAACAATCAACGGCTTTCGTTCTGATTAATTTCGTTCTTCTGTATTCGCCATTAAACTTTAGGTCTATTTTTTTTCTTTGCAAATAAAAGGAGCGTTTGATTGCTCCACTCCTAATTATATCAATTAAATTAGGTAGTAATTGTTTGAAACTCTGCTTCTTAACATATTTAATGATTTCATAGTTATATCCTAAACTCCCAACCTTATGAATTGTTGCGTAGGCTTGTAGTGCTGTGCCATAGTTATTCTGACCTTTCATATAAGCTACGACACATCCAACTTTTTTCTCAATATTCGATTCCATCCTATATATGTATATTATTTTTTACTTTTCATTCTGTCGATTATAAACCATAGCGATTTATGAGAGCCTACAATCTGCTGAACTCGTGTTTGCATAAGTGTTATAATCGATTTTAATTTATTTGAGTCATGATGTTCTCGGTCATACACTGGCATCTGCATGCCTAAAGCTTTACAGAGTTTTATAAATGTTGTGTGGCTTCCTTTTTTCTTGTATGCCATTATTTGGGAGCGATTAACAACATCTACACTAATCTCGTCTAAGGTGATTACACCCTCTCTCTTTGCCTCTTCAAGCCAGTCAAGGTGTACTCTATTGCGAACAATGAGTGAATTTACACCCACTTTATCTTCAATGTATGGATTAATGTGAATATCACCAAATGATATATCACCAAGTTCACCATAATGGTCGTAACAGAATAGGCAACGATATGGGATGAAGAAACTTCTAAGTGGGTGATAATAGCTCTGAAACCTCTCTTTGTAAATAGACTCTTTACCATTGACTTTACCATTGACGACCATTGAGCCTAAACAACCCTCATCACGATATGCAAAGTAGCGAAGAGAATTTTTGTCAATTTTTCTCTCCTTGAATACATAGTCGGTGAGGTAAAACGACCTACCCGAGGAGCAGTATATGGTAAAATAACCAGCAACTCTGTCTCTTAACTTCTTGTCGATTGCCTCTAACTTTCTGAATCCTTGGACGTGACATGGAAGTCCAACAATAATATATTTTCCCTCTGATGCTTTTACCTCGCTCGCCGCAGTGTTTAAAGTTACAGGAGAGTATTTACTACTTTTCGCATCTAATATATCCTGCTTTGTTCTTGCAATAAATGAATTGACAAGCAACTCATTCGAGGGGTCAAACTTAGTAACTACCGCACCGTCGATATAACCCTTTTCGAGCAAGAAGATTAAAAATTGCGAAATCATACCCCCTGAAGCAGAACGGTAGCGAATGTCATAGTCGTTGCTATATCCCGAAAAGCATTTGATGTAACATCCTGCCATATAATCTGTTGTTGCCTCAGCATCATCAAATTTTTCATTTGCAATAGCAACAAGATTAACTCCTACACCAGGACAAGCATCATAGCAGCGATGGCAACCCTTATCATTATTACAAAGTGCTTTGTTGATTTGCGGTCTGAACTCACCATTCTTAACGATGAAACTAATCGCCCTACTCGGGCAAGCACCTTGGCAGACACCACAACCAGTACAGAGATTGTGTTTTAGGGTATGGGAAATAGGTGGTTTCATTTTTTAAGTTTGAGTTTCAGCGATTGAATAAAATATAGCGTTAAGAAGTTGTTGCAATCAAAACAGCTAATCAAAATCTTATTGTATGTTGACAGAGATTTTCTAAACTCCACACTCGTTAACATCCTTTTAAATATTGGTTCGGTGAGGGCATTTTTCAGTGATGCCAATCCTTCTTTTAGCGACTTAATACGATTTGCTGCATAGGGATAAAACTCTCTATACCACATGAGTCAAGATATGCCTTCGCTTTAAGCTCTCTTTTGAAGGTTGTCTTCATTGCGTACCACACAACGCCTTGATTCGAATAATTAATCATTACTATTTATGGAATAGATATTTTGATATATAAATATAATGGGTAGTCTACGATATTATCGTAATTCGCTGTAAATAAACACCTTACACAACTCGAAGTTACCAGAAGTAACTTTTGAACTCTATGTTTCATGAAACTCGTTTCATGTCAAATTCTACATTTAGAATCTGTTTAAATTTCTCTTAATAAATTTAGCTAGAAAAACTTAAACAGATTTTCAGACACGCTTAATCAATTTTCATGGGACAAAGATAATGAAAATATTTAAAAAAACAACATCTTTTTTATTACAAATATATTAAAGTAGAAAATATTATTATCCTCATAGCATACTGTATAGCTGTATGATATGAGAGTTAAAATCACACCCAAACCGCACTTTAAGGCTATCCATAGGCATTTCTTATGGTAAAATACTATGGTTATATTATCTTCTGCTATTTTTTCAAATACAAAAATGCATATGTATATAATTAATTATTTTAATAACAAATCATATTTTACCCCATTTCGTAGTATATTAAATAATCTATCTTCAATGATTAATTTTGATTCACTTATATTGAATATACAAAAGACGCAATACCAACCCAAACATACTAATTTATTATATTGCAAAAATAACATCCCTAGACCGCTCAAAAATCGGCATAAATAGACAAAAACGACTAACTAAGTAGTGTAAAACAATTATTGCCATATTTTTAAAAGCACTCTTGGAGCGATATTTTTCACTATTAAATCTCAATATAGAATAACTATATTTTCAATTCAATAGCAAAAAATCTCATC
>JAWXSU010000026.1:0-14424 GCA_044434245.1 Rikenellaceae bacterium
CAACAGAGGAGTTACTAAGTATTAAGATCAATTATAGCACTCCTCTCCTATGTCATAATAGGTGGGGGTGCTATATCGCTATTTTCATGTGGAGGTGAGACTCCGCAGGTCAAGAGTGTTTCATATGAAACGTTGATGAACGAGTATAGCGATAGTTTGGAGATGCTGATGTTGGAGAATGGTCGTACATCGTATCGTTTTATAGCACCTTTGGTAAATGGTTATACATTAGCCAAAGAGCCATATCGTGAGTTTCCAAAGGGGGTTGAGATTATCACCTATATGAATGATTCACTCGCTACGGTCGATGCAGTGCTCACGGCAAATTTCGCCATATATTATGAGGAGCGAAAGTTGTGGGAGGCGATGGGAGATGTGACGATAATCAAGAGTGATGGTAAGGAGTTGTATTCGCAGCAACTTTTTTGGAATGCGGCAACGCAAAAGATATACTCAAATGTAGATACAAAAATCGTAGATAATAGTACGGGTGATACCTATATTGGTGAGGGTTTCGAATCAGATGAGTCGATGGATAACTGGACATATAGGCGAATGAAGGGGCGTATGGGGATTGACCTTACGCCAAAGCCAAGAGTGGATACGATATCAACAGCGATTGTAGATTCTCTGCAAGTGGACTCTTTGTCGGTAAATGTGGCGAGTGACATGGACTCACTGAGAGTAGATGTAACCGTTGATAAGCGAGATTCATTGAAGATGGAGGGTTTGGGAGTCATAAAACCTGAGATGGATATTGAGGCTATAAAAGAGTAATATATATGGTGACAACGACTATAATATTGATACTTTTGATGCTTCTATTATCGGCATTTTTCTCGGGTATGGAGATTGCATACCTGAGTAAGAATCGCTTGAAGTTGGAGATCGACCGAAAGCAAAATCGAATGTTTGACCATATTGCCGAAATCTTTGGGCGTAATCCGGGACAGTATATCACTACAATTTTGGTGGGAAATAATATCTCGCTGGTTGTCTATTCGCTCTCGATGTCGCAACTCATAAGAGGAGCATTGGGGGGGATGCAGCACCTTGGAACAACAGGATCTCTCATTGTGGAGAGTGCAATATCGACACTTATCATAATTTTTGTTGCGGAGTTTCTGCCAAAAACAATATTTCGAGGTAATCCAAACTTTTATTATAAAAGTCTATCTCCGGTCATATATTTTTTCTACTTATTACTCTACCCGGTAGCAAAGTTCACAACAATGCTTTCTCAGGGAATATTGCGTTTGGTGGGTAGCAGTACAGATCAGCCAGAGTCGTCGCACCCCTTCGATAAGAGCGATTTAGCGAGTTTGATAGACTCTTCGTCGGGCGATAGTTCAGGTGGGGATGGAGATAATGACAACGAGATTAAGTTGTTTCAAAATGCATTGGATTTTTCGGATCTAAGGGTTCGAGATTGTATGACTCAACGTGTTGATATAGAGGCAGTAGATATAGATAGTATTACGATAGGAGATTTGGCGGCTCGCTTTGTAAAGACAAAATATTCGAGGATTTTTGTGTGGCGAGGCAGTATCGACAATATAATAGGTTATGTCAACTCAAAGAGCCTGTTTCAATCGCCACAGAGTGTGGAGGAGATATTGCGAGTTGTAAATTTTGTTCCGGAAACTATGGCAGTCAACTCTTTGATGCAGAGCTTGATAATTCATAAAACAAATATTGCGGTTGTGATCGACGAGTTTGGTGGTACAGCGGGAGTAATATCTTTAGAAGACATTTTGGAGCAAATATTTGGAGAGATCGAAGATGAACACGATGAACCAGAGATGATCGAAAAGGTTGTTTCGGATGACGAATATCTCTTTTCGGGGAGGTTGGAGGTACACTACCTCAATGAAAAATATGACCTAAAGATTGAGGAGAGTGACGACTTCGATACCATCGCAGGTTTTGTGATATATAACCATGAAGGAATCCCTGCAGCAGGGGAGAGTCTCTCAATCGGGCGTTTTGAATTTAAGATCTTGCGAACGGCAAGTTCTAGGATTGAACTTATGAGAATGAAAATTATTGCTGAAAAATAAGAGAATAAAATTTTTTTTACTATCTTTGGTCTCGATTAAAATTGATCCTTATATAAATAGGTGAAGTAATAAAATAATTTAAAGTAATATATAATAAATGGCAACTCTTAACACACTAAGAACCAAATTTGGAATTGTGCTTTCGGCGGTTATCGCTTTTGCGCTTTTGGCTTTCATCTTTTCGCTTAAATCGGAGATGGGATTTTCGGGGAATGATCCTGTTGTAGCAACAATAGCAGGTGAGAATGTAACATATACTGAGTATTTGGCTGAGTATAATGAGATCAAAACTCAAAATGGGGTAGATGAATCAAACTCAGATCAAATCACAGCACTCGAAAATGCTGCGCTTCAATCGTTCATTACAAACAAGGTGTTGACTCCTGGATTTAATAAAATGGGAATCAACGTAAGTTCGGCAGAGCGTCAAGGAATCATCAATGGAGAGGTTCCAACACAGGCATTCTATGGAGCGTTTGTTGATCCATCAACCGGAGTATACGATCGTTCGGCAGTGACGATGTTTTTGATGCAAGCTAGCGGTAATCCACAAGCGGAGTCAGCTTGGGCATATATCAATGAGCAAGCACGTATCGAGAGAGAGGGTACTAAGTTTATAGCTCTTTTGAGTGGTGGAGTCTATGCAAATGCTTTGGAGTTGAAGATCGCAGCTGCTGAGTCAAACAAGAAATTCAACGGTCGTTGGGCAGGAAAACGTTACTCGTCTCTTGCTGATTCATTGTACAATGTTTCATCTAGCGAGGTGAATAAATATTACGAAAAGAACAAGAGTAACTACAAGAGAGTGCCTTCGAGAGCTGTGTCATACGTAGCTTTTGATGTCAACCCAACACTAGAGGATAGACAAGAGATCGAGAAAACAGCAAAGAGTGTAGGTGCAGAGTTTGCTGAGGCAGATGATATCCGTAGCTTTATCAGAGATAACCGTTACGGTTCTATTGCTGCAACTTTCGTTGAGCCATCACAACTTTTGGCTGCAGAGGCAGAGGCTTTTGCTGCAGGTGAGCAGTTTGGACCAACACTGAACAATGCTAAGTGGAGAATGTCTAGAGTGTATGAGACAATTTCTGCTCCAGACTCTATTGGTATAACTCTTATCGCTTTGCCATACACTTCACAGAATTTGGCGGATAGCTTGGTTACGGCACTTCAAGGTGGTGCAGACTTTGCACTTGCAGCGGCTGAAAATTCAGTTCATACGCAATCGGCACAATCGGGTGGAGTCGTAGGTGTATTGCCATTCTCGGCACTAACAACAGAGATGGCACAAGAGTTAGCATCAGTAAAAGAGGGATCTATCGTTAAAATCGAGGTTGGTGAGATAATCCAAATTATCAAGACTTACGATGTTGGTCCTGCAACAACTCAATATCGAGTTGCATCGATTGAGTACCCAATCAACGCATCACAGGCAACAATAAACAAGGCACATGCAGATGCAGGTCTATTTGCGGTGGATGCAAAGGGCTCAGTATCAAAATTTAATGATGCAGCAAATACACACTCAGTATCGGTAAAGAGTGCAGAACTTGTTCAAGGTGAGCGTGAAATTCGTCAAATCATATCATCAAGAGAGGTTGCTCGTTGGGCGCATGGTGCTAAGGTTGGTGATATCTCTCAGATCTTTAAGGTAAACGATGGTTATGTAGTTGCTATGGTAAGTAAAATTGACAATAGCGATTATACATCACTCGAAAATATGAGAGCTCAAATCACAAGAAAACTTCGTGATGAAAAGAAGTTCGCAGCATTAAAGTCTGAGTTGAGTGGAGCTAGTTTCGATGAACAATCAGCAAGTTTAGCAGAGGGTGACAATGGAACATTTGAGGGGGTAAATTTCGGATCATTCTATATACAGGGTCTTGGAGTCGAGCCACGTGTGATAGGAGCTGTTACATCGACGACAGATGTTAATAAGTCATCTGCTCCAGTGAAGGGAAATAATGGTCTATATATCTTCGAGGTTACAGAGATTGAGGAGTCGGCGGAGCCATTGAGTGCGGAGGCTGTAAAGGCACGAGTAGAGGCTTCATCGGAGAGTATGGTTCAACAAATGATCCTTCCTGCAATAACCGATATGGCAGGAGTTGAGGATTTAAGAGGTTTGTATCTGTAATTAAACCCACAATCGACAATGTCAATACAACTACTGAGGTGGGGGTATCAAAATATCGAATAGGCTTATGTATGGCTATTATTCGGTAGTAAAATAAGATTTAATATATATAAAAGAGACTGTCCAAAAACGAAAGTTTAGGACAGTCTTTTTTGTGCCCAATAATTTGCATTGTTCAATGTTAATTTGTATTTCATTGAATAATAGCGAGTTATTGTGAAATTCAAGGAGTATGCTCAAGCGTAGTTACTATGTTTTCATATAATTTCGACGATTTCACTCCTCTCAATAATCCAGTGTGCATAATCACCATATTTATTCCTGATAATTGTTAGTGCAGTGGGCTTAGTCGCAGACGCTCCGAGATAGGTGTGAGTCCGAATTTTCGAACTCACGTTATTTAATACCCCCCACCTAGAGCCTTTACCAAATCAACATAGTTGAGATATTGCTGCGTGAGATATTGCGAAAAATCAATCTGCGAGGTGTACAACTCACGTTCGGCATCTATGACACTAAGGTAATCTCCCAACCCACTTTTATAGAGGGCAGATGTCGAGTGGCCAATCTTGGAGTTTGCAACGACAAGAGATTTTGACTCTAGAAGTTGATCTCGATATGTTGTGATAGCACTAAGAGCACGCTCCACATCGCTGAGTGCCGAAAGGGTCGACTCTTCGTAAGAGAACATCGCAGAGATATATGTTTGATAAGCCATCTTCTCTTTGCGTTTCAGTGCTCCAAAATTGAAAATTGGCTGTGTCAACTCCCCCAATAGACTCCATCCGAATGGTTTTGCGGAGGATAGATCTTTGAGTGTCTCAGTCACAAAACCACCATCTGCAGTGAGAGATATGGATGGGAATCTATCGGCTCGTGCCACACCAACTTTAGAGGCGGCAGAGAGCATCTGAAAATAACTCTCCCAGACATCAGGGCGACGTTCAATGAGCTGCGAAGGTATGCCGATTGGAATATCGGGCGGTAATGTTGCATTGCGAAGTGTGTAGCTAACAGAAGGGGTTGCATCGCCCAAAAGTAGATTCAACGCTATGGTTGTCTGCTCCACAGCACGTTGATATTTAGACATTTCACTCTTGGCACTATATACCAAACTTCGTGCTTGCTCCAACGCTATAGCATCGCTCATGCCATACTTATGCATAGAGTCTATGAGTGCTGTAGCTTCACGGCGTAGGGTGTAGCTGCGACGTGCGATGTCGAGACTTCGTTCATACATATTGAGGGTGAAGAGAGTTGTTGCAACTTCGGTGCTAAGAGATAACACCGCAGCACGATACCCCCACTGCGAAGATAGATACTCCTCGATAGCACTACTGCGGCTATTGCGAAGTTTACCAAATAGTGATATCTCCCACTCCATTGTGGGGGTTGCGCTATACTCCTTTGTCTCGACACCATTTATGCGATATGCCTCGACCTCGGCATTGAGGTAAATTGAGGGTAAAAACTCCGCCTTTGCCACCCCTATATAGTTACGTGCTGTCTCTACGTTTGCTAAAGCACTTGCCAAATTTCGATTGTTAAGTAGTGCATACTCGATAACATTGTTTAGTGTCGTGTCGCCAAAAAGTTCCCACCAACGAAGCCCCACAGTGCAACTATCTTGAGAGAACTCCTCGCCGAAGAGATAACTTTGTGGCATCTCGACCTTTGGTTGTTCGAGCAGAGGTGAGCAATTAGCGCAGAGTGCGATGAGTATTATATATATCAATCTTTTCATAGAGCATCCTCCTTATCCATTTTATCTCGTAATTTTTCAAAATTTGCAACCTTCGCCACAATATAGTATAGTGTCGGATATATAAATATTCCAAAGATGGTCGCCACACTCATTCCTCCGACCAACGCCACACCAATTATATTGCGAGCTGTGGCGTAAACTCCCGATGCAAATACCAGAGGCATAACTCCCAAAATGAAAGCAAATGCTGTCATTATGATTGGACGAACACGTAATTTTGCCGCTTCGAGCGCAGCATCCCGAAGTGTCATTCGCTCTTCGAAGAACATTCGGTTGGCATACTCAACCACAAGTATTGCGTTCTTTGCCGCCAGAGCGATGAGCATAATAAGCGATATATTCATATACACATCGTTGACATACAATGCATTGAAAAGATGTGCGCCCCCAACAAAAGCCAACGCTCCCAACACCGCTATAGGCACACTAAAGAGGATCGAAAGAGGTAGTCCCCACGAATTATAGAGAGCCGCCAATACCAAAAACACGAAACACAGAATCACAATATATATCAAGTTTCCACCCTTCGAGGCTGCCGCTTGTTGGTACGAAACCCCACTCCACGCAATATCTACATCGGGAGGTAGCGTAGCGTCGGCAATATCCATAATCTCGTTCATGACATCTGTCGTCGAAGCCTTCGATGATGGTATCACCGTGAGCGATATTGAGCGGTAGAGATTAAATTGCGAAACATACTCCACACCTGTAACATCCTTCACACTCACAAACGATGCCACCTGGATCTGCTCTCCGTCACGATTCGATATATAGAAATTCTCTAACGAACGGCTATTCTCTCGAAACTCGGGTGCTGCTTGAATATATACTTGGTAGAGACGACCAAAGCGGTTGAAGTTGTTGATATAACTACTTCCTAGATACGCACCTAGTTCGGTGTAAAGTACCCCTAGATCGACTCCTAGATTTAGCGCATGTTCGACATCGACCTCCAACTCTCGTTGTGGCACACCATGGCTGTATTGCGTCGAGACACTACTTATTAGGGCATTTTTGCGCAAAGTATCCATCAACATCTCCGTGTGCGAGAATAGATACTCTTCGCCTCGTCCCTCCAAATCTTGAACTTCGAGTGTCACCCCCGAAGTGAGCCCTAAGCCCGGAATTGCAGGGGGGATAAATGCGTAACATTGCGCACTACTAATCCCTACATACAACTCACCATTTAGCTCTTGCGCTATCTGGGCTGCTGTTTTTGTGCGATCGGAGTAGTCGACAAGTTTTACGAAAATCACGCCATTATTGGTCGATGCCACACCTGCGATCATATTAAAACCCGAAGCATAGCATGTGAGATCAACCTCGGGAAGCGTCTTTATAACACCATCTATCTCGGACATAATATCATCCGTCACCCCCAGTGCCGTGTTTTCGTTAGTCTCCACCATAACCATCACATATCCTTGATCCTCCTCGGGAAGGAAACCTGCAGGGAGCTTACGCCATAAAAAGAGTATTGCGACAACAACCACTACCAAAAAAATCGCCATGCGTCCCATGTGACTCACCGTGCGACCAATCGTCGATGAGTAATGACCCATAGATCTGTCAAATAGTCGATTAAACCACCCGAAGAATCCCGTTGTTCGCACACTCTCTTGACGTAGAAGTATAGAGCTAAGAGCCGGAGATAGCGTGAGAGCATTGAATGCCGAGATTATTACCGATAGAGATATTATCGCTGCAAATTGCTCAAATAACTCCCCACTTACACCCCCGACCAGCGACACCGGAACAAACACCGCCAACAGCACAATAGTCGTAGCGATGATTGGAGATGACACACTTTTCATCGCTGCCACCGATGCTTTTCGAGGCTCCATACCCTTTGAGATATTCACCTGCACAGCCTCCACCACAACAATCGCATCATCCACCACCAAACCTATCGCCAACACAAGCCCCAACAACGAGATGATATTTATCGAGAAACCCAACACCGGGAACATTATAAATGCACCAATGAGCGACACGGGAATGGCAACAAGAGGAATAATCGTCGCCCTCCAACTCTGCAAAAATAGATAGATAATAGAGATCACGAGTAGCAGTGCAATAATCAGCGTCCTAAAGATATCCTTTATTCCAGCCATTACACTTTTGGTCGTATCGATCACCGTAGCAAAAGCCACACCATCGGGCAATCTGTGTGTTAGCTTCGCAATCGACTCCTTGACTCGTTTGCCCACATCTATAGCGTTGCTGCCGGGGGATTGGTATATCATAATCATCGCCGAGGGGTTATCCCCATACTTCGAGATCACATCATACGTCTGGCTTCCAAAATCAATGGTCGCAATATCGCTGAGTTTCACAACCTCACCTCCCGACGATGATCTAACTATAATATCCCCAAACTGAGCTGCGGTTTGTATCTGTGCGGGAAGTGTCACCGTGTAGGTGAATGTTGTTCCCCTTGAATTGGGTTCACTTCCAAATTTTCCTGCCGGATAGACTCCGCCCTGCACCTCGATTGCGGATGTCACCTCGCTGAGTGACAGATCGTAATATGCCATTAACTCCGGATCGACCCACACACGCATTGCATACTCCCCAGCACCCATAATCTCGACCTTGCTGACTCCCGAAATTTTAAGAAGCTCGTTCTGAAGATTGATATATGCATAGTTCGTGAGAAAAGAACCATCGTAGCGACCATCACTATAAATCGTATAAATCATCAAAAAGTTCGGCATTGTCTTTTGCGTATCAATCCCCTGCTGCGAGACACTTTCGGGAAGTGACGAAGTGACTGATGAGAGCTGATTTTGAGTGAGTATAGCATCGATATCAGGATCTGTACCGATCTCGAAGAGTGCCTCCAAAGTCATCGAACCATCGTTGGCACTTGTTGTCTGCATGTATAGAAGATTACTCACCCCCATAACACTCTGCCCGATAGGTGTCGCAACCGTGTTGTTTACTGTCTCGGCATCTGCACCATCGTATGTTGCCGTGACCTCAACTACTGGAGGGGTGATATCGGGGTATTGCTCAATTGACAGATTCGAGATTGAGATCAAACCTAGCAACACCAAAACTATCGCTATGGAGATTGCAAATATCGGTTTCGAAATAAAGAATTTTCCCATGGTCACCTACTTTTTTGTGGGAATAATCTTCGCCCCATTATGCACCTTGAGCTGACCTGTGAGCAGCACACTCTCTCCCGGCTCTACCCCCGACTCTATGATCCAATTCTGAGCCGATGTTGCCCCGAGTGTCACCTCGCGAAACTCCACAACACTATCGGGGCGTACAATCCACACAGAATTAACCCCTTGGTTTTGATTTACAGCCTCTTGCGGAACTACGACACTCTCTTTTTGTTCTCCTATATTTGATTTTACACGAGCGAACATCCCCGATTTAAGACGCCTTGAAGGGTTGGGAAATTTCGCCACCACAACCACCGATGACGATGATGTGGGGGAGTCTTTAAGTGTATAGTGATACTCGCCTGCGTAGCGATATTTTTCACCACCCGAAAGTGTGAGTTCTATATCTGAAAGAAGGGTTGAGTTATCATAAGAGCCCCCCTCTTGATGTGCGACATTTTTTAGATATATCGCCGTAGGGATTGGGATTTCGACCTCCACCGTGTCGATATAAGACACTGTTGTTAACGTGCTTAGCGCAGTCGAAGGTCCCACATAATCCCCCTCGCTTGCGGGGCTGTCTGCGATGATTCCATCTATCGGAGATGCAATCTGTGTATAGCTAAGGTTTAACTTCGCACTATTCAAAGCCTCTTGTGCCGACTTCACAGAAGCCTTAGCTGCACTATGTGTTGCTGTGTATTGATCCAAATCGCTTTGGCTGATAGCATCAATTTCAGCTAGAGGCACGGCACGTTGGTAGTTGTTGTGCGCCGCAATCTCTTGTGCTATAGCAGACTCCAACTCCGCTTGTGCCGCAAGCACCGAGATGTTGTATTGGCTGGCATCGAGCGTAAAGAGCAGATCTCCACGCTTTATTGGCATACCCTCGCTGAACGAAATAGAGTCCAAAAATCCATCTACACGAGGTTGAATAACAACATCATATAGACTTTTAATTTGGCTCGCAACCTCTACTTTTTCAAATATTGGCACAGATTGCGCCTCTGCCACCTCGACACGAAGAGGTGGCATACTCATTTTTTTTGATTTCTGATGACACGATATCGCCACTATTAGTGCAATAGCGTAGAGTGATAGTTTAAATCTTTCCATTGAACAACGCTTTTTTAGGTTGTCTTATGGCAAGAATTATACCGAATATTTTTGGGTATTTGCAGGTTGCGGTAACAATAGATTTATATAGTGATTAAACCCTATACATTTAGAACTTATAGTGCGCACCAATAGATACAACTACCGGATTTGCAATATATTTTTGGGTTTCGACCATCCACTTTACATTTGCCGTGAAATCCCAATCCAACTTCGTCAGGAAGTTCATACCTCCACCAACACAAAGTCCCACACCAAAATTTCCGGGATCGTTCACCGAGATTCCTGCAAGAGGGAAAATCTCGAAACTATCCTCTATAGGAAAAGCGTATTGCAAATCAGCACTTAGATCTACAGAGCAACCCGTGCGACATAAAAAGACCGCTGCTGGCTCCACACGCAATTGGTCGGTGATACCATAGCGACCATAAGCACCAATTCCAAATGTTCCATCCCAACCGGTATATAGATTCATTTTTCCTCCAACTACCCACTCTCCCTCTTTTTGTGAAGAGTATGCACTAAATGTCGATACTAGGAGTGCTAATGACAATAATAGACGTTTCATATTTTTCAAATTTAAAGTTTATACGCAAATATAATATTTTTTTGTGAGAAAATATCAAACAACAACAAGAACCTTACTTTTTGATGTAAATTGCATCGTTTGGTAATCCACTCCCGAGACGATATTTATCCCGCAACATCGACCGACTTTGAGCTCTCCGAGATCTTCGAACCCCAATGCTTTAGCACCTTGACATGTAGACCAATCGAGTCGTTCAACAAGTGGTGCACTCTCCATTGCCGCCATCTCTGCCACCATCGACAACGAGTGATTCGACGCTAAGGAGTCTGTACCGACACATATATTTAGACGATTTCGGCGCAGCAGATTCAACGGTGGCACAAGTCTCGATATATAGTTATTGGAGCGTGGGCACACCACCCAATATATTGGAGCGGTGAAATGCCCAACAATAATATCAATATCTCGCTGTGTAACACAACAGTTATGTACCAAAACGACACTCCTATGCGCAGGGACACTCTCGATAATACGTTGTGCAGGTGATCCATAATGCAAAAAATCACACTCATATCCAACCCTTTGATACCACTCCCAAAGGTGACCTCTTCTCTGGTAAAGTTCCGACTCACCCGGTGACTCCATAAAATGAATCGAGAGAGGCGCATCCACATTTTGCGACGCTATATCTTTGAATACAACATCGCTTAGTGAATATATCGAATGTGTCGTAAGCGAACTATTCTCACACGAATCTGCCCACGACATATGCTGCAACGACTCTGTGCGGAGTCCAAACACCTCTGCAAAATTACGGTATCTTATAGTGCTTTGCGACTTGCACCCCATGGTGCTATCTCCATTCATAATATCTCCCACCGCAACAACACCTTCGCCTCTCATGCGCAGATCTTCACGCTTTATTGCACTCAATCTCTGCTCCATGGTCGCCTCACCTCGCACCTCACCGATAGAGCGTGCAAAGTGAGCAAATCCACCATAAGGCTCAATGCGTCCTTTAAGGTAGGAGAGCTCCAGATGGCAGTGAGAATTTACAAATCCGGGGGTCATAATCCCGGCGTAGAACTCCGTATTTTCTAACCTATCAACATTTTCATATTGCTCTACGCAGAGCACCTCACCCTGATCGCTAATCTCGATGAGTGGACGTGGGATAAACTCCCCATCCAGCAACATCAGATTAGATGCTATCCGTCGGGTTGTGCGAAGGTAAGAGTAGCTCATCGGAGAATATATTTACATGCAACATTTTATCATATATAGCTTGAATTGCCGCCTCCTGCGTTGGTGTATACACCACCTCAATATTGCGAAGTGTCACATGAGGCTCCTTCTTCTTGTTGACTAAATTTACTAACGTTATTTCCATCGCCTCAAACTCCTCATTTACAACAGCTCTACTACGGTGTTCCAATACATTTTTTCGCTGCAAATACCCCGACTCTCGATTATGACGATCAAGTTTATTCTCCTCCGTGGGATAACCCTTCTTAAACCACATCTCCGAGCGATATGATCCATAATTTTCATCCAACGAGTCGATCAAGTAATCGAACCTTAGGGAGTACTCTCCATTTCTGATGTTATATATATTCAACACGACATTCACCGTATCGCTTTGCGAATATAGCTGAATCTCATCTTTTTGGTATACCACCTCACTCTCCATACGGCGAGACTGCGACGCTATGGTATCTATGATTGCCACCTCTCTGTCGTAGGTGACACCCTCCATCTCCAACAAAGTGATCGCTCTCTCGACAACATTTCCCAGACGTGCACTTTTTCGTTTCGAGAAGTTACCAATAGTATATTGAACATCCTCAACCGTGTAGCCATACTTTTCAAAAATTGGCTCATAGATATTCAACGAATCCAAATTGGGACTCTTCACAGATATATAGGCATTGACCAAAAATGCATCTTTGAATATATCAGACAACACAACGTCGGGTATAATTTTTTGTTGCGAACAACCTCCTCCAACCATAGAGGTTAACAATAGTCCCAAACATATATTTAAAAATCTTCTCATTAGATTATCTATTTTTTATCATCTCACAAGTTACGATATAACTCAACACCGCCGCAACAGATAGCGACATGATAACCACCCCTACAACATCCACAAACTGCAGATCCACCGGGTAACTATCAACCACAAAACCACCCATCGGTAGTTTCACAACGCCCCATATTTGTTGCACCATCGTCACACCAACACCAATCACCAAACCCAGAAGCACTCCAATGCCACTTATCAACATCCCCTGAGTAAAGAATATTCGACGTAGATCTCCCATAGTTGCCCCCATAGCACGAAGCGTTAACATGTCATCCCTCTTTTCGATGATTAACATCGCCACAATTCCGATCAACGAAAACGAGGCTATCAACATCACCATTGCCGAAATAAAGATTATCCCCCACTTCTCGTAGCGTATAATATCGTACAACAGAGGGTTCAACTCTTCACGGCTTTGAATCTTAAAACCCTCGCCTACAACATCTTGAAGCACACTCTTTACCTCCCTCACTGAACTCTCTGGCGACACCTTCACAACAATCGAAGATATCTCATCCTCCCGACCTGTGAGACGTTTCAACATTCTCAGTGAGCTATATGCATAACGTTCTTCACTCTGTGCATCGACAATATATATTCCCGAAACTCGTGCACTATCTCTCACAAAATCAACTATCGGAGCAAGTGACGAGAGTCTAGACTCTCGAAGTGAATATATCCTCACAAACGATTGTCGAAGATTACGCACCCTCAACTTCACCGCCGCCGCATTACCCAACACCAACCTATCAAGATCCCCCAACGCCACACGAAACTCTCCGCCTCGCATACGATCTCCAATATCAACTACCTCGGAGTAGTTGTCGCTAACCCCTCTAAGAGAGAGTACCATCTCCCGACCGGCATATTCCATCATCATCATCTGCTCATTCACAAAAGCAAATGACTCAATACCTTCAATATCTCTAAGTCGCAGTGTATCAATACCATGAACATCGAAGTAACGACCCCGAATTGGCGAAATCGTAAGGTCTGCATCAACCGACTCATTTAACCCCTCAACTAATCCCCCAAATCCATTAAACACCGAAAGAAGGATGATTATCGCCGCTACGGGTACAGCAACAGAGAAGAGGCTCACCCCCGCAATGATATTAACCACCGAGTGCGACTTCTTTGAAAAGAGGTATCGTCGTGCGATAAAGAGCATGTGTGAGCAGGTTATCTATTTATCGCTTTATCAATATTTTCGATATACTCCAACGAGTCATCCAAGAAAAAATCAATCTCTGGAACACTCTTAAGTTGGTGTTTGATTTTCGCCCCCAAAGATTTTCTAATAGCCCAATTTTCTCTCTTGAGCAGCGCAATAACCTCTTCGTTACGATCAAATGGGAATACACTAACATAGATCTTTGCATATCCGAAATCGGGCGAAACCCTCACTGCTGTGACTGTTAACAACAACCCTTTGAAGAGCTCACGGCACTCCTTTTGAAAAATATCTGCGATATCTCGCTGTATCTGCTTTGCAATTTTTTGCTGACGTGTTGATTCTACTTCCATATTTTATTCTGTTTATTTTTTTCCTGTATAATTAAAATCTGTTCCTAAATCGATCTTATCGGGAGCTTTTGTCTTCCAGCTATCA
>JAWXSU010000027.1:0-14137 GCA_044434245.1 Rikenellaceae bacterium
TGGGCATTCCATCCTCGGTTTGGTGTATTCCGTAATATTCGGGGCGGTGTATAAATGCCACAATATCGGCATCCTGCTCAATAGCTCCCGACTCACGAAGATCCGAAAGTTGTGGTCGTTTTGATCCTCCACGCATCTCCGTGGCTCGACTCAACTGCGACAGTGCGATGATCGGCACATTCAACTCTTTGGCGATAGCTTTGAGTGTACGTGATATAAATGCCACCTCCTGCTCACGATTTCCTCGTGTATCGGTAGTACCTGTCATGAGCTGCAAGTAGTCGATGATTATGATTTTTATGTCGTGATGTATCTTCAAACGTCTCGCCTTCGAGCGGAACTCAAAGACCGAAAGTGCAGGAGTATCATCAATATATAGTGGTGCCGAGCCCAACGGTTTTGTCGCTGCCTCCATATGTTTCCACTGATCTGCCGTGAGCTGACCGCTCTTGATTGCCGTACCCGACAATCCTGTCTCTGCCACAATCAGACGCATCATAAGCTGCACCGAAGACATCTCCAGCGAGAAGAATGCCACGCCTTGATCGTGTTCCAAAGCCATATTCCTCGCCATCGTGAGTACAAAAGCGGTCTTTCCCATCGAGGGACGCGCCGCCACAATCACCAAATCGGACATCTGCCACCCTAATGTTTTTTTATCTATCGCCGCAAAACCCGATGGCACTCCATTAAATGAGTTTTTATTCTTTGCCGCCTCCTCGATTTGAGCCAACGCCTGAGCCAAGATATCTCGTGACGATTGCACCGAACGTTTCACGTGACCTTCGGCAACTTTGAATATCTCGCCTTCGGCATATCCGATAAGCTCCGTGACATCCACCGTCTCGTCATACGACCGTTTTTGAATCTCCGACGCCGAACGTATCAGCTCTCGTTGAACATATTTCTGTGCGATAATTTTGGCGTGAAACTCAACATTCGCCGCCGAATCAACCTTTTGAGTCAACTGCGCAAGGTAGCTCGCACCACCCACCTTCGAAAGGTTCTTCTCGACTCGCAATCGCTCCGTCACCGTAAAAAGGTCGATGGGCTTAAGTTCCGTCGAGAGATTCTCTATAGCTTTATAGATTATTTGGTGCGACTCCGTATAGAATGCTTCGGGGGAGATATACTCCTGCACAGCGATAACACTATCCTTTTCTAGCATTAGTGCACCCAACACTACCTCCTCTAACTCAATGGCTTGAGGGGGAACTACACCTATGGGTTCTACTATCCTATCGTATGACTCTCGATTGCGTTGAGAGGGGTTATATTCACGCGCCATAATTACAAATCGTTTTAATCTCCAAAATTAGATATTTTATTTAACATTTCATAATTTCGCACCGTTTTTAATAAACTAAAAACGTCAGTTTAAAAACTATATCGAAGCGAGAGGTAGAGGGTGCGTCCCACAGCATATTGATAAGTTGACGATTGAGGAGAGTAGCTGTACGATACCCCACTTGCCGAGTTGCTCAAAACTCTATTCCCCTCACGAGCGTAGGATATAATATCTCGTTGCCCTAGGAGATTATCAATCTGCAACGTGGCATATATCGAATGTTTATTTCTGATTTTGAAACTCTTTGATATCGAAAAATTTATATTAAAAAGATCGGGCACTCTCTCTTGCGCAACCATCTCATGTAATATATCACCAGAGGTTGCTGTGGCAAGAACTCTATCCGTGCGTCGGATAATCGAAGGTGAAATATACCGCATGGCATAGAACGCCAACTCTGGTGAGAGAATAAAACCTCGCCGTGCAAAGAGGGTACATCCGGCTGTTGCGCTGAGCTGGGGCGTGTTTCCCACGATGTAACCTCCCAAAGATGACGCTCTAGACTCCGATATTGGAGACATATCGGTTTCGTCGTAGAGCTTCACCAGAGGCGCAGAGGTATATGTGTAGCCACCGCACGCTAAAGTGGCAGTGAGGGAGAGGTTGCGCAGAATATTTATTTTTGCACTAACCTCCACACCTAAAGATTGCGTGGCAATGTCGCTTATCACAATATTACTATATGTCGAAGATATATCATCATACCCCTGCCACACCTGCGACATATCGTACGACGAAATCAGATATCCATGTAGGAGCAACGAGACCATAGGGGTGGAGTAACGATACGACAGCTCCACGGATGCTATCTTCTCGGTGGTGGGAGAGTCCACTATGCGATTACTACTCTCCTCGGCTATAAACATATAGCGTGACAGTGGTGATGAAGCATCGACACAAAACCGACCACTTACGTAGTGCTTTGCAGCTATAGCATACTCCACAAATGCTGAGAAATTATACTCAGAGAGTTCGATCTTTTGAGAGTCTCCATACGACCCCGACCCGGGGAATCTCTCCTTTTCGTAGTGACCATCTCTGTGTAGTGACAACTCTGTGATGTTAGCCGCAATCTTCATATCGATGCGTGGTGCGCAGTAGTCGACACTCACCAAAGCCCCCATCTCGCTGTGGAGGTATGAGAAATCATACCCAAAACGATCTCCCTGCGTTATCTTACGATTTGGAGAACGAAGATTATTTTGGAGTTCATTACCCGTCTGGACAAAATCTCCAGCATACTGATCTATATCGAGCAGATACTCCCCACCCAAAAGATCACGCATTTGTTTATATTTACGACGAGAAGAGAGGTTCAACAAAGCTCCATACTCGACACTCAACCGCTCAGTTATCTGAGTGGAAAATAGCACCTTAGCCTCTATATCCGCCACCCTCTCAACACGATCCTCGACAACATAATGAGACTCCCCGTCACTCGACATGAGGTTGATTTGCTCCAATCTATCCCACGCAATTTGAGTATATTGGGTATCGTTTTGTTGCCACGAATCATTCACCTCATCGTATGCGGATGTTCCGACATAGTAACTCGGTAACTTCGAGTAGTAGTTTGGAGTTGGATTGGAGCTGTTGTACCACCCCAGACGACTCACTCGACGTGTGCCATACTCACAACTAATTTCTATGGCGGAGGTAGTGACATCCGAGAGCGGACGTTGATAACGCCCATAAAGCGATGGTACAAAATTGCGCACCACTCGTGAATTGCGCACATCACCATGATAATATCCCCACAAGGGGTTGTATAGATTATCGTGTGTCAAATCGTAACACTCCTGTGTAGCACTACTCCTCAACCCCCTCATTTGATATGGAGTCTCTACATTTAATGTGAAATAATGGTGAGCGTCAAACTCCCTTGAGAGCTGCAACGAAGGGGTTATATATTGTTGGAATACCCCCTCAACATTGGCGTCACGACCCGTACGCCCCCATAGCGACGAGGTGAGCGACCATCCATTATTGAATATCGCACCCCACTGAGCACTCCCCCCAATGGCGTAGTCACGTGTGGAGCAAAATGCTCTTATCGAGTGGTTGAGCGTCGGGTGGTCAAATGTTTTATTCGCAGAGGGTTGTATCGATGTTATGCGACGAAGATTCCACCAATCCACACCCCTACGTAAGATGGAGATTGGCGAATATAGGTATCTATTTATCTCTTCATATAGATCTGCTCCATTTAGATCGTAGAGCCTGAAAAGAGAGTTATCTACTTGAGGAGACTCGCTCTCTTCGATATCGATATATGTATCATGATCTAATATAAGCTGGGCATACAGAGGCTCTATCGTGACAAAACTAACCAAAGATAGCAAAATGACAACTACCCACCTCACCATGTTTATTATAACTTGAACAATAGATTTTTGACCATTATCCAGAATCTCCCCACAGAGCCAATATTAAGTCTCTCCTCGGGAGAGTGAACACCACACATCGTTGGACCAAATGATACCATATCCAACTCCGGATAGTTCTCCAGAAACAACCCACACTCCAATCCTGCATGCATAGCCCTCACCTTTGGGTCAGCACCATACTGCTCACAGTAGCTCTCTTTCACCACCTCCAACAATTTAGAGTCAGGATTAGGACTCCACCCCGGATAACCATCCGAGTGGGTAACCTCCGCTCCTGCCAACGAAAATAGCGACTCCACCATCTGTTTAGCGTATGTTTTACCACTCTCACGTGATGATCTTTGGCTTGTTGCGACAACAATCCTCTTGTTCGAAGAGAACTTCACAGATGCCAAATTCGTCGATGTCTCGACCATATTATCCATCACCATAGAGTTTGCGATAACTCCATTCACCACCCCCATAAGCGAACTGAGAAGGTTATTTTGTGTCGTCTCATCGAGAACGGTATCTATGTGTGGCATCTCGCTAAGGGTCATCTGCATGGTAGGTTCACTCAAAGCAAACTCCTCCTTGACCTCCTCTTGGAAGGTATCGAACGCCATCGCAAAGTCGACTATGTGACGTGTCGGAATACCAAATACTGCATACGCCTCACGAGGAATTGCATTGCGCAAATTACCACCATCGACATAACTGAGTTTGAGATTAAAACGCTGCTGTGCATCCCACAACAATCTAGCCAACAATTTATTAGCATTTGCACGTCCTTTGTTTATATCCTCACCAGAGTGTCCACCCTTAAGCCCCGAGATATCTATGCGATAGTATGTAAAATCTTTGGGCGCACTCTTTTCTTGATACGTAAATGTTGCCACCGTGTCGACTCCACCAGCACACCCTATACATATCTCACCCTCCTCTTCGGAATCCAAATTTATGAGGTATTTTCCCGATATCATCCCCGGTGCCAACTCCTTAGCCCCCGTGAGACCGATCTCTTCGTTGACCGTAAAGAGAGCCTCCAATTCACCACACACCACATCGGGCGATATGAGTGCCGCCAACGATGCCGCCATGCCGATACCACAATCTGCGCCCAGAGTAGTTCCTGTAGCTGTGACCCACCCATCGACTATACGTGTGCGAATTGGGTCGCTTTCGAAGTTAAACTCCACATCGGAGTCCTTCTCACACACCATGTCGACGTGCGATTGCAACGTTATTTTAGCTCGCTGCTCACACCCCACAGCTGCAGGTCGTGTGATTACAACATTACCCACCTTGTCTCGTTTGTGGCTGAGTCCATGACTCTTGGCGAACTCTATGAGCCACGCTATGATCTTCTCCTCCTTAGTCGAAGGACGGGGTATTTGAGTTATACTATCGAATATTTCCCACACCTCTGTAGGCTCTAATTTGGATATTTCTCGCATCGTTGTTATTTTTTTCACAAAAATAATAAAATATTTTTAGAAATGAGCAAAATTCTATTATCTTTGTACAATATGAAATTCAGAATAGGCGAAGGATTTGATGTCCACATATTAAAAGAGGGGCTCACCCTCACATTGGGAGGTGTCGTAATACCTCACTCACATGGTTGTGTCGCTCACTCAGATGGCGATGTTTTGATTCACGCAATTTGCGATGCTCTGCTCGGCGGTGCTGCACTTGGTGATATTGGACTCCACTTCCCCGACACATCATCTGATTTCGAAAATATAGACTCTAAGATTTTGCTTAAACACACATGTGACATTCTCGCTCAAAACGGATACCACATCGGCAACATCGACTCAACAATTCGCATGCAACGCCCAAAACTTCGCCCCCACATCGACACTATGCGCAATACTCTTGCCGAAGTGCTAAGCATAGATTCGTGCGATATATCAATAAAAGCTACAACAACCGAAAAACTTGGGTTTGAGGGGCGTGAAGAGGGGGTTTCGGCTAGTGCTATAGCTCTGATTTATAAAATTTAAAAATTCAATATGAAAAAAGTTCTATCCTTCTCTATTCTTCTAATGCTGGGTTTGGTGTTGTCGCAAACCCTACCTCAGCTCCTTGGCGATGGCTACACATCGGCAAAATCTTTAATCATGACTCCCCTGTTGAGTATATGTCTATCATTTATTATGATAAACGTGGGTCGTGAATTTGAGTTGGATAAGAGCAAATGGCAATCATACACAGCAGATTATATGATCGCAATGGCAACAGCTGCACTACCTTGGATTTTGATAGCTCTATATTTTATATTCGTTCTGCTCCCCTCTACGATGTGGGCAGAGTCGCAAGCGTGGAAGGAGTCGTTACTACTTAGCCGTTTTGCCGCTCCAACATCTGCAGGAATATTATTTGCAATGTTAGCAACTCTGAATTTATCGAAGAGTTGGATATACCAAAAAATTCAGGTTCTCGCAATTTTCGATGACCTCGACACGATACTCCTTATGATTCCCCTACAGATCATGATGATCGGAATGAAGTGGCAGATGGGAGCGATGGTGACGATCGTTTTTGTGTTGCTGTGGTTGGGGTGGAAAAAGCTAGATAGCTATGATCTTCCACAAGGATGGTTCGCTATTCTCTGCTACTCGGTGGCTGTCTTTGGGGCGACACAGGTGATATACGTAATCACACACCACTACTTCGGAGAACACAACAGCATCCACATCGAAGTGCTACTCCCAGCATTCGTGCTCGGTATGACGATGAAAAACAGACACATCGACTCGCCAATGGCTCGAACAGCAACATCGACTATATCTCTGCTCTTTATGTTCCTCGTAGGTCTGAGCGTACCATTTATTATGGGTGGCGGATTTGAACAAAACGACGAGGCTATGATCTCAACTATCCCAATGATGTCGTGGGGCGAGATTGGTTTCCACGTATTGATGGTGTCGATACTCTCGAACGTCGGAAAACTTGTGCCTATATTCTTCTACCGTGATCGCCGATTTAGCGAAAGATTAGCTGTATCGGTAGGAATGTTCACCCGTGGAGAGGTGGGAGCTGGCGTGATCTTCATTGCAATAGGTTACAACCTAGGTAGCAACGCTCTGATAATCGCAGCTCTAACTCTCGTGCTCAATCTTATTCTAACTGGCGGATTTGTCATATGGGTTAAAAACCTCGCAATGCGTAGCTATAAACCTACGACGGAGGTTTAGGGGAGTTCTAATTTCTCCCCTTTAGTAACTCACATTACTTTAATTTAGAACCTGCAATTTACCCAACCAGTTTTTCAACCTCACTAAAGGTCATTTTTCGCACCTCGCAGTCGCCTATTGCACGAGGCAACACCATATATATAACACCCTCCTCAGCCTTTTTGTCATGGCTTATAGCTTTGAGCAACTTACGAGGCTCTACGGGGGATGTTAGGTCAAATCCCATCTTTATGTGAAGAGCATTGATTCTCTCTGCGGTGGTGGTGTCGATGATCCCTAGCTTGATTGAGATGTCAGTCACGATGTTTGTACCCACAGCTACCGCCTCGCCATGATTCATCAAATTTGAGCTCTTCTCAATGGCGTGAGCAAATGTGTGTCCGAGGTTTAGCTTGCGTCTCTCGCCAGCCTCTCTTTCATCCATCTCGACAATCTTAGCCTTTACAGTGACAGATGCCATGATTGCACGACTCAGAAGTTCACGATTCTCACGAAGCTCCTCTAGTGATGTCTGCTCCAACATATCAAATAGTGCAGGGTCTGCGATAATTGCAGACTTTATAACCTCCGCAAGACCTGTACGAAACTCTCTATCGCTAAGGGTTTTAAGCATATCGACATCGCATATCACAAACTCCGGTTGATTGAATGTTCCAATCATATTTTTGTATCCGCCTAGGTTTACGCCATTTTTTCCACCCACACCAGCATCCACTTGGCTAAGAAGAGTTGTCGAAATAAATCCAAATTTCACACCTCTCATATATGTCGAAGCGACAAATCCTGCTATGTCGGTGACGATTCCTCCGCCAATACCCAATATAAATGTCTTTCTATCGGCACCCATCTCCACCAACTGAGAGTATATCTTCTCCATCGTGGTGAGTGTTTTGATAGTCTCTCCCGTGCCGATCAAGATAGATTCAAAACGGCTTATAAGAGGGTGATATAGTCGATCAATATTAATATCCGAAATCACAATCACACGTCCTTGAGGTAGTAATTGCTTAAGGAGTTCCCCTGCGCTACCGATGCAAACCTTGCTTTGATCCTTAATATTAAGTGTATAGTTGTTATCCATATATTATATTATTGCTTTATTTATGTCGCAAAGATAGTTATTTCGCACCAAAATAACTACCTTTGCACAAAATTATAGATATACTACATGCAAAAATTACGCAACATTGCCATTATCGCCCACGTCGACCATGGTAAAACAACGCTTGTCGACAAGATGATCTTGGCTGGCAATATCCTTCGTGAGAACAGTACGCAAGGTCAAGGTGAGTTAATTCTCGACAACAACGACCTTGAGCGAGAGAGAGGTATCACAATCCTATCGAAGAATGTATCGGTTATATATAAAGATTACAAAATCAACATCATTGACACCCCAGGTCACGCCGACTTCGGTGGTGAGGTGGAGCGTGTGCTAAACCTCTGCGACGGAGTGTTGTTGTTGGTCGATGCATTTGAGGGCACAATGCCCCAAACACGTTTCGTGTTGCAGAAAGCGTTGGCTCTAGGCAAGAAACCGATTGTTGTAATCAACAAGGTCGACAAACCAAACTGTCGCCCAGAATATGTCAACGAACAGGTGTTCGACTTGATGTTCACATTGGAGGCTACCGAAGAGCAGTTGGAGTATAAAACAATATATGGATCAGCAAAGCAGGGGTGGATGTCACACGTTGCAGATGAACCAACAAACTCTATCGAACCACTTTTGGATACTATCATTGATGAGATTCCCGACCCTGAAGTTGCAGAGGGTACTCCACAAATGCTTATCACATCGCTAGAGTATTCGTCATACATTGGTCGTATTGCAGTTGGTAAGGTCACTCGTGGCTCTATCAAAGCTGGGCAGAGTGTTACCTTAGCGAAACGTGATGGTGAGAAGATGGTGAAGAGCCGTATCAAGGAGCTAATGATATTTGAGGGACTTGGCAAAAAGAAGGTCGATGAGGTGAAGTGTGGCGAGATTTGCGCAGTGGTCGGAATCGAAGGTTTCGATATTGGCGACACAATCTGCGACTACGAAAACCCAGAGGCGTTGCCACCAATCGCTATTGATGAACCTACAATGTCTATGACATTCACCATCAACAACTCACCATTTTTTGGTAAGGATGGAAAATTCGTCACATCACGCCACATCAAAGATCGCTTGGACAAGGAGTTGGAGAAGAATCTTGCACTACGTGTCGAGCCAGGTGCTACGGCGGATAGTTTCCTTGTATTTGGACGTGGAGTGTTGCACCTTTCGGTTTTGATCGAGACCATGCGCCGTGAGGGGTATGAGTTGCAGGTGGGTCAACCAAAGGTTATCATTAAGGAGATAGATGGCAAGAGGTGTGAGCCTATCGAGGAGTTGACGGTTGACTGCCCCGAAAATTGCTCGGGTACGGTTATCGATTTGGTGACCAAAAGAAAGGGAACGCTCACAAATATGGTTACCTCAGATGAGCGCACACGTCTGGAGTTCTCCATACCATCACGTGGAATCATCGGTCTGCGTTCAAACATGCTCACTGCAACGGCAGGAGAGGCTATCATGACACATCGACTTTTGGGATTTGAGCCATGGGTCGGAGAGATCGAGATGCGTAACAATGGATCTATCATCTCGGGTGAGACGGGGACATCTTTTGCGTACTCTATTGATAAACTACAAGATAGAGGTCGATTCTTTATTTCGCCAATGGATGAGGTGTACTGCGGTCAAGTTATCGGAGAGCACTCACGCAGCAACGATATCACAGTAAATGTCACAAAGTCAAAACAGCTCACAAATATGCGTGCGTCAGGAAATGACGACAAGGTAACCATTGCACCACCACGCCTATTTACACTAGAAGAGGGGTTGGAGTATATCCAAGAGGATGAGTATGTTGAGGTTACACCAAACTCAATGCGCCTAAGAAAGATCCTTCTCAACGAAAACGATCGTAAGAGAGCTGCAAAATAAAAACTTAATATTGTTATAATAAGCGTAAAAAAGAGTAACCACCATAAAGGTAGTTACTCTTTTTTTTACGTGAGTTCAAAGATTAAAACTCACATTATTTAGTAGAGGCTATTCTTAGATACTCCAAGTCTCACCCGAGTTAAGAAGCTCCTCCATACATGTTACTTTAGCTGTCTCCTTGACCTTTGCAACCTGAGAAGCAACCTCTTGGTCATAAACTGGAGCATCAACAGAACGGATAACACCTACAGCCACAGGGTACTCCGGATACTTCATAGCAGCCAACATAGAGTGTAGCGTCGTAGATTCCTCCTTAGCATCGTGGGTCAGAACATCATCGATTGTGTATCCATCCTCGCCGATAGTCACCGCCTTGAGCTTAAGACCATCGAGCACCAAACCCTTCTCGTTGTTTGCTCCATATGTCATCTTCTCACCATGTTTTAGGGTGATAAGGTTTGCTTGACGTAGAGCCTTCGATCCTGCGAACTCTGCGAATGTTTTATCGTTGAAAATAACACAGTTGGTAAGCACCTCAACAATAGAAGTACCTGCGTGGCAACCACCCTCCACCAACATATCTTTGGTGAGTCCAACCTCTGCATCTACCGATCTTGCGAAGAATGTACCCTTAGCTCCAATCACCAACTCTCCGGGGTTGAACGGATGCTCCACAGTTCCGTATGGAGATGTTTTTGTGATCTTACCCAACTTTGATGTTGGCGAGTATTGACCCTTTGTGAGACCATAAATCTCGTTGTTGAACAACACAACATTCAAGTCGACGTTACGACGAATAGCGTGAATAAAGTGGTTTCCTCCAATCGCCAACGAGTCACCATCACCTGTTGCGACCCAAACACTTAGCTCAGGATTTGCTACCTTCACACCTGTAGCGATAGCGTTAGCACGACCGTGGATTGTGTGGAATCCAAAGGCGTTCATATAGTATATGAAACGTGACGAACAACCGATTCCCGAAATAAATGCGAAATTGTGGTGTGCGATCTCCTTCTTCTCAGCAATCTCAGCACAAGCACGTTGCACGGAGTTTATAATTGCGTGGTCTCCACATCCGGGACACCAACGAACCTCTTGATCGCTCTTAAAATCTGCGGGGGTATATTTATATAGTGACATAGCTGTTATTATTTACATGAAATTTTACTAAACTCCTCCTTTAGCTCAACCACCGTGAATGGTTGACCCTGAACCTTGTTGTACTGCGCATACTCAAATTGTGGGAAGTTTTGGCGCAAATAATTTGCGAATTGACCCATATTAAGCTCACAAACAACAATCTTCTTAAATTTCTCAAAAATCTCCTTCACCCCGTGTGGAAGTGGGTTGATATAGTTGAAATGGCAAAGCGACACACTCATACCCTCTTTGCGAAGTTGGCTAACGGCACTTTGCAAGTGACCCTTAGTACCTCCCCATCCTACTACGAGCAAATCTCCCTCTGAGTCTCCCTCTACGGTTTGAGTTGGAATATAGTCAACAATCTTCGCCACCTTGTTTTGGCGATTCTCGGTCATTATTTGGTGGTTCTTAGGATCATGAGAGATGTTACCCTTAAGGGCATCCTTCTCAAGTCCACCGATACGGTGCTCTAGACCCTCTGTTCCGGGGAATCCCCAGCTGCGAGCCATCTTCTCGTCACGAGCGTATGGCATAAAAGGTGTGCCATCTGTGCGAGGTTGCGCTATAGGAGCTGTGATTGTCGGGTAGTCACTCATAGATGGGATCTTCCAAGGCTCAGAGCCATTAGCGATAAATCCATCAGTTAGAAGTACCACAGGTGTCATATGCTCCAAAGCTAGGCGGCTCGACTCAAATGCGAAGTGGAAACAGTCGCTAGGCGATGATGCCGCAACAACCGCCACGGGGCACTCTCCATTACGACCATATAGAGCTTGAACCAAGTCACTCTGCTCAGTTTTGGTAGGTAGACCCGTAGACGGACCACCACGTTGCACATTCACAACAACCAACGGAAGCTCCGTCATAACCGCCAAACCAAGTGCCTCACTTTTAAGTGCAAGACCTGGACCCGAAGTTGTAGTCACCGCAAAGTTACCAGCGTAAGCAGCACCTACTGCAGTACATATACCGGCGATCTCATCCTCCGCTTGAACCGTCTTTGCTCCCATACCCTTGTGCTTTGCGAGCTCTTCGAGGATTACTGTAGCAGGGGTGATAGGGTACGAACCACAAAATAGTGGAAGCGAAGCCTTCTCAGCTGCAGCGAGTAGACCCCACGCTGTAGCGACATTACCATTTATAGAGCGGTACTTACCCTTCTCCATACCCTCGCCATCTACTGTTTTGTATGTATTAGCAAAAGCATGAGTGTTAGCACCATAATTGAATCCAGCCTCAATCACTGTGACATTCGCCTCAGCAATCACAGGGTTCTTCTTAGCGAACTTTGCTGTGAGGAAACTCTTTGCGTGATCCTCAGGGAGGTTAAATAGGTAAAAACACAGACCAAGTGCAAACATATTCTTACACTTAACCTTTGATTTATTGTCAAGTGAGCAATCCACCAAAGCATCCTTTGTCATCGACGTGATTGGAGCGAGTACAATATTATAATCTTCCAATCCGAGCTCTTTAATCGGGTCAAGAGTTGTGTATCCAGCCTTTTTGATAAGTTCCTCGGTAAGAGTATCAGCATCGAGGATAACTGTAGCATCTTTCTTCAACCACACTCTATTAGCCTTAAGAGCTGCGGGGTTCATCGCCACCAATACATCACAATAATCACCCGGAGTCACGATCTTCTCAGATCCAAAGTGAACCTGAAATCCCGATACACCGGCCACTGTTCCTTGAGGGGCACGAATTTCAGCTGGATAATCTGGGAATGTTGAAATTCCGTTACCAATCAGAGCCGAAGTGTCCGAAAAGAGGGTACCTGTGAGCTGCATACCATCGCCTGAGTCTCCCGAAAATCGGATCACAGCGTCGTGCAACTCCTGCACATTTAATTGTTCCATCTCTACTTTCTTTAATATATTTAACTTAACTTACCTAACGTCATAGTTGTATGTCGATTTGCAAATTTATGAAAAATTTAATTAAAAAGGAACTATTCTGTCGAAAATATCTCACTTTTATACCTATATATGGCTAATTTATCAAAAAACTACATAATTCCTACATAATCGTAACTTTTTTAGGGTAAAACTTTCAGGTTGTTATTTTTGTTTTTTCGCAAAAATAGATTACTTTTGTTGTAATTATATATTTGAGTATGGAACTTTATATGAATGAAATCCTTTTGGTGCTAGGTCTTGTGTTGATCCTAGGTGGTGCGAACTATCTGACGGATGGCGCAGCGGCAATAGCAAAACGACTTCGAATTTCGGAGTTTGTTGTGGGAATGACGATTGTGGCGATCGGAACTTCGATGCCCGAAATGGTGGTGAGTGTGATCTCTGCGATGAAGGGTAATGGTGATCTTGCGGTGGGTAATGTCGTGGGGTCTAATATCTTCAATACATTTGCGATATTGGGGCTGTGCGCACTCATCAAACCTATGATGCTCACAAATGACAACATCAAAAAAGATATCCCGATGGCTATTATCGCATCGTTGATACTTATCGGCGTGTCATATTCGGGCACGATACATCGTTCGCATGGAGTTATAATGTTGCTGATATATTTTGCACTTATGCTCTACTCCATCAAATCATCCAACAAAAATATCGACACATACAAAGAATCCACCTCTAGCGACACAATCATGTCGCCACTATTGGCAGTGCTGCTCATCATCGGAGGTTTGGGTGCACTCATCGGAGGTGGACAACTATTCCTAAATAGTGCGGTGAGTATCGCGGAGAGTCTCAACATCCCCCAAAATGTCATAGCCATAACGCTCGTTGCGGGGGGTACGTCGCTTCCCGAGATGGCAGCATCGCTCGTGTCGCTACTCAAGGGCAAGAACGACATTGCGCTGGGTAATGTCTTGGGGTCGAATATCGCCAATATATTCTTGGTGTTGGGGTTAAGCTCCTCGATCACGCCTCTTGCTATGAATGGAATAACAATCGTCGACATGATGGTGGCACTCGCAGGTGTGGTGATGCTGATGATCGCACCCTTCACATTCAAAAAGAGATATCTGGGCAGGATTGAATCACTACTCTTGCTTTGTAGCTTTGTGGCGTATATGTATTATGTTATATCTTAAACCCACCTTAAATCAAAGCTGAATTCAACCTGCAAATGCAAC
>JAWXSU010000028.1:0-14033 GCA_044434245.1 Rikenellaceae bacterium
ACTCCAGTTATTGAGTTGGTTAAGGAGCTCAAAGGTAAACTCCCGATCTTCGGAATCTGTATGGGTCACCAAATGGTGTCGTTGGCATATGGAGCATCAACCTTCAAGATGAAGTTTGGACACCGTGGAGGAAACCACCCTGTGAAGTGTTTGGCATCGGGTAAGGTGGAGATCACAAGCCAGAACCATAGCTATGCAGTGGAGGCGGAGTCGTTGAAGCGTACGAAGTTGGAGATGACACACGTAAATATTTTGGATAACACAGCCGAGGGCGTCGAGTGCGTCGAGGATAAAATCTTCTCGGTACAATACCACCCTGAGAGTGCGCCAGGACCACAAGATAGCGCATACCTTTTCGATAAGTTTATTAAAATGATGGAGGAACATAGAAATGCCTAAGCGTACAGATATTAAGAAGGTTATGGTGATCGGCTCGGGTCCGATTGTTATTGGTCAAGCCGCAGAGTTCGACTACTCGGGAACTCAAGCATGTTTGGCACTCAAGGAGGAGGGTTATGAAGTAGTGTTGGTGAATTCCAATCCTGCAACTATCATGACCGATACCAATATTGCGGATAAAGTATATATGGAGCCACTCACGTTGGAGTATGTGGCAAAGATTATCCGTTTCGAGCGTCCCGATGCTATCATCCCCGGTTTGGGAGGTCAAACTGGTCTTAACCTTGCGGTGCAACTCGCCAAGAAGGGTGTGTTGAAGGAGTGTCAAGTCGAGATCTTGGGTACTTCGTTCGAGAGTATCGAGGAGGCTGAGGATCGTGAGCTATTCAAGGAGTTGTGCGAGAGGTTGGGTGAGCCAGTGTTGCCTTCGGTTATCACAACCTCTATCGAAGAGGCGGTAGATGCTGCTAAGGAGATTGGCTACCCTGTAGTGTTGCGCCCAGCATTTACTTTGGGTGGAACAGGAGGTGGTTTTGCCGACGATGAGCCACAGTTGCGTGATATGATGCGTACCGCTTTGGCATTGTCGCCAGTACACCAAGTTCTTGTCGAGAAGAGTATCAAGGGATACAAAGAGATTGAGTATGAGGTGATGAGGGATGCCAACGATACAGCAATCGCAATATGTAATATGGAGAATATCGACCCTGTGGGTGTCCACACGGGAGACTCTGTGGTTGTTGCTCCATCGCAAACGTTGACCAATCGTGAGTATCAAATGTTGCGTGATTCGTCGCTAAAGATTATCCGTGAGCTCAAGATCGAGGGTGGATGTAATGTACAGTTTGCACTCGACCCATTGTCGTTCCAATACTTCCTCATTGAGGTTAACCCTCGTGTATCACGCTCTTCGGCTTTGGCATCTAAGGCTACGGGTTACCCTATCGCTCGTGTGAGTGCTAAGATTGCAGTGGGTATGCATCTTGATGAGATTCAAATTGCAAATACTCCAGCGTCGTTTGAGCCAGCGTTGGATTATGTGGTGACAAAGATTGCACGTTTCCCATTCGATAAATTCACTGATGTGTCAAATAGTTTGGGCACACAGATGAAGGCTACGGGTGAGGTGATGTCTATAGGTCGCACAATGGAGGAGTCGTTATTGAAGGCGATCCGTTCGTTGGAGACGGGAGTGTGTCACTTGTACCACAAGAAGTTCGACAGAATGTCGGATCGTGATATGTTGAGATATATCAAGGAGGGTACGGATGATAGATTGTTTGCTGTGGCGCAACTTATCCGCAATGGAATTGATTTGACACTTATATATAGTGCCTCAAAAATTGATATGTTCTTCCTTGAGAAGTTCAAGAATATCGTTGAATTTGAGGGTGTTGTAGCTGCAAACGTAGGAGATATCGAGACTTTGAAGGATGCCAAGAAGATGGGATTCTCGGATAAATATATCGGCGAGTTGTGGGGCAAATCGGAGCACGAGATGTACTACATGCGCAAGGAGAATGGCATCTATCCAATATATAAGATGATCGATACATGTGCAAGTGAATTTAGCTCGTATGTACCATATTTCTACTCAACTTACGAGATTGAGAATGAGTCGATTGTGTCGAACCGTGAGAAGATCGTAGTGTTGGGTTCAGGTCCAATACGTATTGGTCAAGGTGTGGAGTTTGATTACTCTACAGTACACGCTATATGGTCTATTCAAGAGGCTGGTTTCGAGGCTATTATCATCAACAACAACCCCGAAACTGTATCTACAGATTATACAACTTCCGACAAACTATACTTCGAACCACTCACGGTGGAGGATGTGATGAATATCCTCGATTACGAGAAGCCAAAGGGTGTGATCGTAACCTTGGGAGGACAGACAGCTATCAACCTCGCAGAGCCACTCGCAAAACTAGGGGTACCGATCATCGGAACAGGTGTCGAGGGTATCCGCAACGCAGAGGATAGAGGTTACTTCGAGAGAATCATGGAGGAGCTCCAGATCCCACAACCTATGGCAGAGGCTGTCACTGAGATCGAAGCGGGAGTAGCTGCTGCTGAGCGTATTGGCTACCCAGTTTTGGTGCGTCCTAGTTATGTATTGGGAGGTCGTGCGATGCAGATCGTATCGTGCGAGGAGAGACTTCGCCACTACTTGCACACAGCAGTAGAGGTGAATGTAGACTCACCAGTTTTGGTCGACCGCTACATCATGGGTAAGGAGTTGGAGGTAGATGCAATCTGCGATGGCAAGAAGGTATTTATCCCCGGAATCATGGAGCATGTGGAGCGCACGGGTATCCACTCGGGAGACTCAATAAGTGTATATCCAACATTCTCGGTTAGCGAGGGGGTGAAGGAGAAGATCATCGAATATACAACAGCTCTAGGACTACGCATTGGAATCATCGGACTCTACAATATTCAATTCATCGTCGACGATAAGGATGAGGTATATGTAATCGAGGTGAACCCACGTTCGTCACGTACGGTGCCATTCTTGTCGAAAGCTACAGGTGTACCAATGGCAGATATCGCAACACGTGTGATCTTGGGCACATCGCTTAAGGATCAGGGAATTGTCCACACTACAGCACCATTGAAGGATAGATGGTATGTGAAGGCTCCAGCATTCTCGTTTGCGAAGATTCGTGGTATGGAGTCATACCTATCGCCCGAGATGAAATCTACGGGAGAGGCTATAGGTTATGACAAGAGACTCACTCGTGCGTTGTACAAAGCGTTGCAATCGTCGGGTATGGCGGTAGCGAACTACGGAACAATTTTGGTGACTATTGCCGACGATGATAAGGATCGTGCACTACCACTTGTTAGACGTTTCTACAACCTAGGTTTCAATATCGAGGCTACACCAGGAACTGCGGAGTATCTTCGTGAGAAGGGGATCAGAACTCGTGTTCGCCAAAAGATATCATCGGGCAGCAACGAGATCATAGAGTCACTTCGCCAAGGTCATGTGAACTATATCATCAACACCAACGACATCAATCAACACAGCTCACGCTTAGAGGGTTATGATATTCGTCGTGCGGCGGTTGAGAATAATGTTACGGTGTTTACAGCGTTGGAGACAGTAAAAGTAGTATTGGACGTCCTCGAGGAGATTACCTTTGGAGTGTCTACAATAGATGCAGAATAAATTTCTTCAAATGCCACCTTTTGGGCGCACCTTTGGCACTTCCCTTGGGTCTGAAATGCTCACGTACTAATGTACGCTGCGCTTTCAGTCCCTGCACGAAGCCCCAAATCTGCACCCAATATGCGACATTTGAGTGCTGGTAATGCTGGGGTAACTTCTGGGAAATTCTTTGGTAACAACTGAATGTGCTTTTAACCTCGGATTTGGGGTCAAATGCCTTAAGGCATTTGGCAAATTTTAAGAGGAAGTGAATTTGCAAAATGAATTTTGCAAATTCACTTATTCTTAAAATCCTAGAACTCGAAAGTTCTAAGCCCCAAATACGCAAATAAAACAGCTCAGCGGAGAGCACTCCGCCGCCGCCCGCGCAGGGCAGTCCAGTCAAAACACCCCAAGACAAAAACAAAAAAACTATGTATAAAAAAAACATATATACTGTAACATCCAATGAGGCGTTGACATCCAACGTCTTTAGAATGGTGTTGGAGGGTGATGTACAATATATCACCTCTGCGGGACAGTTTGTAAATATCGCTTTGGAGGGTCATTATTTGCGTCGTCCGATCTCGGTTTGCGACTATGACGACAAGAGTTTCACTATCATCTACAAAGTTGTGGGTGAGGGAACTGCGGATATGAGCAAAATGGAGGTCGGCACAAAGCTAGATATTCTCACGGGTCTAGGTAATGGATTCTCGACCAAAAACCACTTTCAACGTCCACTTCTTGTGGGTGGAGGAGTTGGAGTACCTCCGTTGTACAACCTCTGCAAAGTGCTCTTGTCGCAAGGCAAGCAACCAACTGTGGTGTTGGGATTTAACACTGCCGACGAGGTATTTATGCAAGAGGAGTTCTCGAAGTTGGGAGTCGAAGTTATTGTCACCACAGCCGATGGATCGTATGGTCAAAAGGGATTTGTGACAGCAGCATTGCCATCTGTTGAGTTCAACTACTTATACACCTGTGGACCTCTTCCGATGCTTAAGGCTCTGTGGGATGCAACGCCCAATGTGCGAGGCGAATATAGCTTCGAAGAGAGAATGGGTTGCGGATTTGGTGGTTGCGTGGGATGCACGTGCAAAACAAAATATGGAAATAAACGCATCTGCAAGGATGGTCCAGTATTAGATAGGGAGGAGATTATATGGTAGTCAAAGGCAAAAATTTAGGCGTAGAGTTGTGTGGACTCTCGCTCGATAATCCGATTATTCCGGCAAGTGGAACTTTCGGTTTCGGAGAGGATTTCAAGGATTTTTACGATATTAATATCCTCGGATCATTCTCGTTTAAGGGTACTACCCGTGAATCTAGATTTGGAAATCCTACACCTCGTATTGCGGAGTGTAGAGAGGGTATGATTAACTCTGTGGGGTTACAAAATCCAGGTATAGATGCTGTGATTCAGAATATTTTGCCCGATATGCGCAAATATTTCCGCAAACCGGTGGTGGCAAATATCAGCGGTTTTTCGGTGGAGGAGTATGTATATTGCTGCGAGAGAATCGACAAGCAAGACCAGGTGGGGATCATCGAGGTGAATGTCAGTTGCCCCAATGTTCGCCATGGAGGTATGAGCTTCGGAACATCACCCGAACATGCGGCGGAGGTTACACGTGCTGTGAAGGCGGTGACGACAAAACCTGTGTTCATCAAATTGAGCCCCAATGTTACGGATATTGTCGAGATTGCAAAGGCGTGCGAAGAGGCGGGAGCAGATGGTATATGCCTTATAAACACACTGCTAGGAATGCGTATCGACACACTTCGTCGTCGTCCGGTGATCGCCAACACGATGGGAGGATTTTCGGGTTCTGCGATATTCCCTATCGCACTGCGCATGGTATATCAGGTGAGCAAGGCGTGTTCGATCCCAGTGATGGGTTGTGGAGGAGTATCGTCGGCGGCGGATGTCATCGAGATGATGATGGCGGGAGCTACAGCAGTGCAGGTGGGAGCAGAGAACCTGCGTAACCCCTACGCTTGTAAGGAGATTATCGAGGCTCTACCAGCAGAGATGGAGAGGCTTGGCATTGAGTCATTGCGAGATATTATAGGAATAGTAAAATAAAAATATTATGAGAGATGTAATTATAGCATGCGACTTTGCAAGTGCAGAGGAGACATTCGCATTTTTAGACAAATTCAAGGATCAACCACGCAAGCCATTCGTAAAGATCGGAATGGAGCTTTTCTATGCCGAGGGACCATCCATCGTGCGAGAGATTAAGGCTCGTGGTCACCAAATATTTTTGGATCTTAAGCTCCACGACATTCCTAATACCGTAAAGAAGGCAATGAGTGTACTCTCACGCCTTGATGTCGATATGTGTAACCTTCACGCAGCAGGAACTATCGAGATGATGAAGTATGCGGTGGAGGGTCTCACACGTGAAGATGGCACTCGTCCACTGCTTTTGGCGGTGACGCAACTCACATCGACAAGCGAGGAGCGTATGCAGAAAGATCTACTAATCAACGCTCCAATTCAAGATACTATCGTGCACTACGCCAAAAATGCCAAGGAGGCAGGTTTGGATGGTGTGGTATGTTCACCTTTAGAGTCGGGAATGGTTCATGCGGCATGTGGGGATGAGTTTTTGACGGTGACTCCAGGTGTGCGTTTTGCCGATGGTGAGGTTGCAGATCAGGTGCGTGTTACAACTCCAGCGAAGGCGAAGGAGATTGGTTCAAACTACATTGTTGTGGGGCGTCCAATCACAGCAGCGGAGGATGTTGTGGCAGCATATTTGCGTTGTGTAGCTGAATTTTGCTAATAGTTACAATCATGAAAAAGATCACACTCTTCGTACTCGAAAATTGCCCATTCTGTAAAAAAGCACTCCGATATATTGACGAGGCTAAGGCGGAAAATCCAGCATTTAATGCCCTCGAAATCGAGGTTATAGATGAAGGTAAAGAGCCTGAGTTGGCGGATAGCTACGACTATTACTACGTGCCAACATTTTACTTCGGACGAGAGAAGATTCACGAAGGGGGTATCTATGCTCCCGAGGTGAAGGAGATACTTGCAAAAGCAATGGAATAAACTTAAAAAACATATAAAATGGAGAATATTATAGCTAAAGATCTACTCTCTATCGGAGCGGTATTTCTTCGTCCACAAGAGCCATTCACATGGGCTAGTGGCATCAAGAGTCCGATATATTGCGACAACCGTTTGACTCTATCCTCTCCCGAGGTGAGAGACCATGTGGAGGCAGGATTGGCAAAGATCGTGAAGGAGCAATTCCCCGGAGTAGAGATCCTCATGGGTACATCTACAGCAGGAATCGCACACGCAGCTATCACAGCAACAATCCTCGATCTTCCAATGGGTTACGTGCGTAGCGGATCTAAGGATCACGGTCGTGGCAACCAAATCGAAGGTAAACTATTGCCCGGACAAAAGGTGGTGGTTATCGAAGATTTGATCTCTACAGGAGGATCTTGTATCGACGTGGTTACGGCACTTCGTGACGCAGGAGCCGAGGTGTTGGGTATCGCAAGTATCTTCACTTATGGAATGAAAAAGGGTGTCGATCGCCTAGCGGCAGCGAATGTTGTGAACTACTCGTTGTCGAACCTCGACGCACTAGTGGAGGTTGCTGCGGCAGAAGGATATATCCAAGCCGAAGATAAAGATCGACTTATTAGATTTAGAAATAACCCTTCGGACGAGAGCTGGATGCAATAGTGCACCATGTGCCTCTAGGGCTCAAAAAAATATATGCTAGGAGTGAATTCACTCCTAGCATATATTTTTTATACCTACCCCAATCGGGGGTAGCTATGAATTATTTAAGTAGGGTAAAATAATTATTGGTGTATTTTTAAGAGTGCTATTGGAGATGAGATTTTTTGCTATTGAATTGAAAATATAGTGGTTCTACATTGAGATTTAATAGTGAAAAATATTGCTACAAGAGTGCTATTAAAAATATGGCAATAATTGTTTTACACTACTTAGAACGCAAATTTTACACCCACGAAGTATGTACGAGGGAGTGTTGGACCATAGATAAATCCAGGGTCACGATCCACACCGACACCTAGGTCATCTTGGTATGCATCAAATATATTCTTCATACCTGCGCTGATCTCTGCATTGAAAAGTGATGTCACTGCGAAGTTATATGATAGCTTGAGACCCATATCGAAGAAATCCTGACTTCTCTTTACATACTCATCCGCCTCGTTCATAACAAGCATAGAACCTGTGTAGTTTCCAAAAACTGAAGCCTTGAAACTCTTGGTAACATCATAATTCACAGTAATGTAACCATAATGATCTGGAGAACGAAGCATATCTTTACCCTCATAAACATCACCATCCTCGCTTGTGATATACTCTACCGTTTCGTTGTACTTGCTCTTTTGGAATGTGTAACCAGCCTGCACATCGAACTTGTTGGGAATGCCGACTCTGAAATCTGCACTAATACCGCCAACGTAAGCACCACCCTCCTCATTGGTACGCATCCACTCGCCATCGGTTTCAGTTGGAGTCAAAAGGAAAGCATCACGCAACGATGTATAGAAACCCTCGACAAGAAGGTTCGTCTCAACCTTTCCAAATGATTTATATAGATCCGCAGATAGGTTCAGCGAGTGTGAGTACTCTGGCTTAAGATCTGGATCCATGATGATGTATGATACACCACCTCCTACAGACTCAATATGCAAATCCTCGCTATATGCCTGTGGCGCACGATAACCACTAGAGTAGCTAGCACGTAGACCTACATTCTCGATTGGGCTATAACGCAAACTTGCACGTGGCATAACCTCCACGCCGCTAATCTTCGTATCTCCAACCAAATCATTGATTTGATACCCCTCGACACGAGCTCCAACCACGAAGTTCACCTTCTCGGATGTCCACTCATTTTGGACATAAGCACCATACGTGTCAACATCTTGTTTGATCTCTGGGACTTTATCCGACAACAGCGTCTCATCGAGGTTATTCATCGTGTACTCAGCACCCACGGTTAGGTTACCGGGAGAGAGGAAACTACCTCCATACATAAATGTATATTGACCTCCCGCAGCGAGAGTTAGATCCTTTGTGATACCAAATGGATATGCATATACGTCCTCGAACGACTCACCAGCAAAGTCACTCAACAGGTCGCCTCCGAAGTAGCTATCACGGTGGATAGATTGTAGCGAAGAGTATACCTTGAACTTATTTTTGTGGTTAGGGCTTAGGTAGTCGTATGTCAAGCTACCGCCATGTATGGCATGCTCCAACTGCTCTGTTGTCTGGGTGAGGATCACAGGAACATCAAAATTCATATCTCCACCACGTCTGAACTCCGAAATGTAGTGATACTCTGCGGTGATCTTAGAGTAGATAGATGGCTTGAAGAAACTATTGAAACCTAGAGTTTGAGAATCCATCAAAGATGTCTCCGAGAAGTTATCGCCATTGCGGTCATAAGCTCCCTTGTTGCGGATCATACCAAATATATATGCTCCCGCACGATTATCATCTGTGACATATGATGCATTGAGCGATGTTGTGACATCTGTTGTGCCACCCTTCAAGATATTTGTCACATTTTGTAGCGTCACCGAACTACGCAATGGCTCCTTTGTGATGATGTTTACAACACCTCCAATAGCACTCGAACCATACAACGCTGAGCCTCCACCACGGATAACCTCCACACGCTCGATCATCGACACGGGCAACATCTCTAGTCCATATACTCCAGCCAAAGAGCTGAAAATCGGGCGACTATCCAATAGAATTTGTGAGTACTGTCCTCCCAAACCATTGATTCTAAGCTCCGAAGATCCACAGTTTCCACACGTTGTCTCGAATCTCAAACCCGGTTGATATGGGATTGTCTCGCTGAGTGTCGATGAGGCGATACCCTCGAAAAGATTCGTCGACACGACATTTACTATTGTTGCACTATTTTTTCTGTTGGTCTCATTTCGTGTCGACGACACAACAACTTGATCTACATTTATCGACTGCTCTGTGAGGGTAAAGTTACACTCCAAAGTTTTATTCTTCTGCGTAGTTACAACCTTTGACGATGTTGAGTATCCCACAGATGACGCCACAACGGTGAACTCTCCAATCGGAAGGTTAATCATTCTGAAGTGTCCCGTTGCGTCTGAGACACAACCCATTGTTGTTCCCTCAACCGAAATTGTGATATATGGAAGGTGCTTTCCTGTATTTTGATCTACGACGTGACCGACAATCACAGCGTCGCTTTTTTGTGCAAATGATGGAGTAATTGCTACCGCTGCACACAACAATAGCAAATAAAATTTTATGAATTTCATCTGATTATTTTTTTTGTTTTTTATATATTTTGCCCCAATACAATAGCGGGGCACACATGGGAGTGAGATTAGTCTCTAACTCTCCCTAAGGTTGTGAGTCCAAATTATCGAACTCTCGTTATTTAAACAAAAAAATAAGGTGGTGCACGTGGCGCACTTTGATCTAGAAGATCTCCCGATTCGGCACTCTCCGCCGTGGGGATATATAATCCATACTCCTGCGATGAGTAACACTCCGCAATAGTTATGGCTTCACCCTTGAGGGTGATAATTGTATTAAGATGCTGAATTAATGTGATTTCGTTCTTTGTGTGACCATCATCTTCACTACTTGTATGCTTCGCACCATAGAAGTGCGAGTGGACAATAGTTGCTCCATCAATGGTGTGCGTATGGATAAAAAGAGTGGAGTTTACATAGTACACAGAGATCACCGCAAGCAAAAAACCTGCGATTATATTCACTATATGTCCTCTATTTACACTCTTCACTGCGTGGCAAAGGTAGCAATTATTTTTTATTATCATAAAAAAAACCTAGAGTTTCATAAATTGAACCCTAAGTTTTTTATATCTCTAACTCTTCACAATCCGTGAGAACACCGCCTCCATCTTAGCTTTGATCTGCACCGTACAAAGATTTCCAACACTTCCTTCGTGCGTATGGTTCACTGTTTTTGTCGGGGTATATTCGCCACGCTGAACCTCCAAACCTACCTGCTTGTACGCCTCTCTAAATGGCACTCCCTCCATCGCCAAGCGATTAACATCCTCCACCGTGAAGAGGTAGTTGTATTTAGGATCGTCAAGGATAGAGTCCTTTACACGAATGTGTTGCAACATGAAATCACACATATGCAGCGAGCGGCGCAACTCCTCAGTTGCTGGGAACATGATATCTTTAAGCAGCTGCAAATCACGATGATACCCCACTGGCAAGTTTGTCGTCAACAACGAAATTTCGTTTGGCAGAGATTGCAAACGGTTGCATCGACCACGCATTAGCTCAAACACATCGGGGTTTTTCTTGTGCGGCATTATGCTCGAACCTGTAGTATATTCATCCGGGAAACTTATAAATCCGAAATTCTGACTATTGAACAGACATGCATCCATAGCAAATTTTGCAAGTGTCGAGGCGATAGATGCGATGGCATAAGCTGTTGCTCGCTCGCTCTTTCCACGACTCATCTGCGCTGCCACGACATTGAAGTGCATCGTCTCGAAACCCAACAATTCGGTAGTCATAGTGCGATTCAACGGGAACGATGAGCCATACCCTGCCGCCGAACCTAGAGGGTTTTGATCTACGGTCTCGAACGCTGCCGAGAGCATACGCATATCATCTACCAACGACTCCGCATAGGCTCCAAACCACAATCCAAAAGATGATGGCATAGCGATTTGAAGGTGTGTATACCCCGGCATAAGCACCTCTTTATGCTCCTCGCTAAGGAGTTGAAGACGCTCGAAAAGAGCCATGGTATCCTTTGCTATATCTCGTATTTCGTCACGCAAAAAAAGTTTAAGGTCAACTAAAACTTGGTCGTTACGTGAGCGTCCTGAGTGAATTTTCTTGCCCACCTCGCCGAGTCGACGTGTGAGAAGCAACTCCACTTGAGAGTGAATATCTTCGATCCCCTCCTCGATGATGAAATCTCCTGCCAATATCTCTGCATGGATCTTTTTAAGCTCCGCAGCGAGAGTTATTAGTTCGTCAGCAGTTAAAAGTCCAATGCTCTCCAACATCATAATGTGGGCGATCGAACCCTCGACATCGTAACGTGCAAGGCGCATATCTAGCTCTCGATCGCGACCTACCGTATATGTCTCGATCATCTCGTTGGGCTCAAAACCCTTACTCCATAGTTTCATAGTATTGTGATAATTTTTCTATATATTTCTTGTAAAACAGGACCCCCTCATTCAACTCACTTATACCCACATACTCGTCGGCGGTGTGTGAACGAGCCGAATCTCCAATGCCCAATTTGAGCGAAGGATAGCTCATAAGTGCCATATCGGATGTCGTAGGTGACACATAAGGTGTCGCCCCCAACTCTTTGGCTGCTAACAACATCGGGTGATCGCTATCGAGTGCCGACGCTGTGATACGAGTCGAGCGTGGTGTGATTTGCGATTGCATCGCTCCCTGCAAAATATCGACCACTTGTTGATTCGTATATGCATCTGTGGTGCGGATATCGACTACAAATTTGCACACATCAGGCACAACATTATGCTGTGTTCCAGCCTCTATCATTGTTGTTGAGAGTTTAATGTCACCCAATAGTTCGGAGCGTTTCTCAAACTCAAAACCTCTCAATAAAACAATATCATCCACCGCTTTTTGCAATGCATTGACCCCCTCGCAGCGTGCCGCATGACCACTCACACCTCTTGCCACACAATCCAACACCACCAATCCTCGCTCTCCAACTGCGGCATCGAGTTGTGTCGGCTCCCCCACAAGTGCCATATCAACACAACTTAATTGCTCCGAGAGTGAGCGTATACCCCCCTCTCCCATAACCTCCTCTTCGCAGGTTATAGCCAGCAACAAATTGATACTAAGCGGTTTGTTCCACCAATGCGCAAATGCACTCATCAACCCTACAACCGACGCTCCAGCATCATTGCTCCCTAGTCCATACAATCTATCCCCCTCCACCGCAGGCGAAAATGGATCACGCGTATAGCTCGCCGCAGGGCGCACCGTATCGTGGTGTGAATTGAGCAACAGCGTCTTACGCTTCGCTGGATCAAACCTCTTGGAGTATGCCAAAACATTATTGCCATATCGGTGTGTAGTTATGCCACGCTCCCCCAACCACGACTCTATTATAGTTGCAGTTGCCGCCTCTTCACGTGACACCGAGGGGGTTAATATTAGCCTCTTGAGCAGATCTACCGCCATTTATTACCCTTTTATTGTTGTTCCAGCCTCTGAATCCAACAGATCCTCCGAGTGCTTAATAGTCACTCGACTAACCCCTTGACTCACCGCCTTTAGTGCACCATCAATCTTGGGGATCATACCCGAATGTATCGCCCCATCGGCTTTAAACGATGCGTAGTTTTCGGGTGTTATACTCTTTATAACGCTTGAATCGTCATCGACATCGGTGAGTACCCCCTTTTTCTCGAAACAAAAAATTAGCTCCGTAGGTGCAACACGACTCATTCCGAGTGCCACACTCGATGCCACCGTATCGGCATTACAGTTCAAAAGATCTCCCTCCCCGTTGTGCATGATGGCGCAAAATACTGGTGTCACCCCCGCATCGAGCAGTGTCATCAAAAACTCCGCATTGACATTTGCGGGGTCAATATCCCCCACAAACCCAAAGTCAATAGGGTTAGCAGGACGTTTTGTCGCCTTCACAGCATTACCATCCGCTCCCGACAAACCTATAGCGTTGCAACCGTGGCTTTGTAGCGTTGCCACCACATTTTTATTTATCACTCCAGCGTAGGTCATCGTCACGATATCTAACATCGCTCTATCTGTGACTCTTCGCCCCTCGATCATTGTGGTCTCCACCTCCATCTGCTTCGCCAAGCGAGTAGCGATTTTGCCACCTCCGTGCACCAAAATCTTCTTCCCCTCCAACTTCGCAAACTCCGCCATGAAGGGTGCAAAAGCCTCCGCAGAGTCGATGACATTGCCACCTATTTTTACTATCGTTACTTTATCCATTACTTCAACCCCTCCAATATTCTCTTTATTACTACCTGTGCCGAGATCTCACGATTTGCCGCCTCGGGGATCACAAGAGATCTTTCGGACTCGATAACTCCGTCGGTCACAATCATATTTCTGCGCACTGGCAAACAGTGCATAAAGTGCGCATTATTGGTGAGTGCCATCTTCTCCTCATCGACTGTCCACGCTCGATCTCTACTCAAAACCTTACCATAGTTAGGGTCTGCGTATGCTGCCCACCCCTTAGCGTAAATGAAGTCTGCGCCCTCGAATGCTTTACGTTGGTCATATTCGATTTTCGCCCCTTTGGTGAACTTCTCGTCCAACTCATACCCCTCGGGATGGGTAATAACAAAATCATAATCCGCAGCTATCATCCACTCTGCAAATGAGTTAGGCACAGCTTGTGGCAATGCATTTGTGTGAGGTGCCCATGTGAGAACCAACT
>JAWXSU010000029.1:0-13907 GCA_044434245.1 Rikenellaceae bacterium
GTTCAATATTTTTGAGGTTATTCTCCCTCGCTCCCATTATCTTTATTACCTTCTCCATAGAGTTGCAAATTTAATTAAAAATGGTGATTATCACACCTTAATCGTCAAAATATCGCTCCACTCGGTTGTATATCGAGGTGACCGATGTTGACTTTTTGTGGGGATATGACCCTCACGCTGCGATCCGACTCGCACCATAGATGCTCCGTGGGTAGTATTGATTTTATCCATCGCCTCCATCAACGAACGATGCTTAGCTCGATGATCGACATCGAAAATCGAGGCTTGAATCCCCTCTGCCGAAGATATATCGGTGAGCACAACTCCCGCCTTTTTGTATCCAAACCCCTCCTTGAATATCTCTTTTAGCAGCAGCGTAGCACTCTGCACGATATCGAGAGTGCTATCCGTCGCCGTCGAGAATCTCGCCAACCTCCCTTCGTTGTGTTGAGGATGATCTTCACGATGGCGATTTGTGGCGACAAACAGCTGTACCTGCATTGCGACAGATCGTTGCCCTCTGAGCTTTTCGCTCGCTTGCGAAGCAAATGTTGCGACCGCTTCGTGAAGTTTATCGAACTCATATATCTCTTTAGCAAAGGAGCGTGACACCATAATAGATTGACGATCGGGCGTTGTATAACCAAACTCCAAACAACTCTTGCCATGCAGTTCCTGCCATGTACGCACCCCCACAATCCCCATTTGGCTCTGCACCCAACGTTGGGGCATACGCCGAAAATCCTCTGCCGTACGCACTCCGTGTGCATTGAGCAACTTTGTTGAGCGGCGACCTATACCCCACACATCCTCAATGGGATAGGAGGATAGTACCTTAGCAACATCTTCGGGGCGATACATCACGCAACACCCTTGAAGTTTTGGATATTTTTTACATAACTTCGATGCGACCTTAGCCAATGTCTTTGTAGGTGCTATCCCGATGCTCACGGGAATACCTGTATTGCGACGCACTTTGCGTGCTAATTGCCGACCATACTCCTGCATAGACTCTATTTGGAATCCCGAAAAATCGAGAAACGCTTCATCTATGGAGTAGACCTCGATCGAGGGTGTCGCCTCACGAAGTGTCGACATCACTCTTTGCGACATATCGCCGTAGAGAGTATGGTTTGTCGATAGTATCTTGAGTTGCCCACTGCGCACCAAGTGTTGAACCTGAAAGATAGGCTGCCCCATCTTGATTCCCAATGCTTTGGATTCATTGCTGCGAGCTATCACACAACCATCGTTGCTACTCAACACAACCACAGCACACCCTTCGAGCGAGGGGTTAAATACCCTTTCGCACGACACGAAGAAGTTGTTGCAGTCGCAGAGTCCAATCATATCTTTTTGCGCTCTTGAATTAGGTGCCGAATAGCCATCACGGGGTTGTACAACAACATTCGAGGTCCCGAATACCGCATAACCTCTCCTATGCGTTGCGTGTGCGGAATGTCGTAACAGTGTATCTTACACACTCTACAACTTCTCTTTTGAGAGGGTTCTATTGGGCACTTTTTGAGCCGTTTTGTGGCATACTCCAACAACTCTCTACACTCTCTACACAGCTCCCTGCGTTTTGTTTTGTGGTGCGAGCGACAATATATACCAACCATTGCGGCTATCACCTCTGCGTCTTGTTGCACTCTACTCTTCATCAAACTTTTTTTATCACGTAGCGTACTACGCCCCAAATCATAAAATCATTATCTGCGGTGACTCGTATGGGTTCAAACTCCTCGTTAGCCGGCACCAACAACCCATACTCTCCATGGTCGGCAAAACGCTTAAGTGTGAAATCCCCATCAATATACGCCACCGCCAAACACCCATCATAGGGCTCAACGCTCTTGTCTATAACCAACAAATCGCCATCCGATATCCCCTCATCACGCATCGAATATCCGCTCACACGAGCATAAAATGTAGAGGCTGGATTTTTGACCAACTCTCGGTTAAGATCCAATTTATTGGATATTAGCCCCTCTGCAGGAGATGGAAAACCAGCCGAAATGGCACTTTGAGCCATCGGCTGTCCTCCCGGTGACGACATCTCGGGGGTGAAGATATTTACTATTTCGCATGGTTTCATAGCGACAAAAGGGTCAAAATTCATACCTTATTAAATATAAGTGGTCAAAGATAGCGAATAAGCGAGAAAAAAACGTTACTTTTGCAGAAATTATTACATCGTAACTCATGATAAAAGCAGGACGCACACAAACACTAACAGTAAACAGAATCTCAGAATTTGGTCTATACCTAATCGACACGGAGGAGAACGAGGTTCTACTCCCCAACCGCTACGTATCTCTTTCGCAACGTGAAGGCGACGAGGTGGAGGTATTCGTATACCACGACTCTGAGGATCGTTTGGTCGCAACAACAGAGACCCCTTTGGTGAAGGTGGGCGAATTGGCGTGTTTAAAAGTGGTCGACAAAAACCTTCATGGTGCATTCCTCGATTGGGGATTGTTTGGCAAGGATCTATTTCTTCCCAATCGTAACCAACAAGGAGGTATTATTGTGGGGAGAAGCTACGTAGTCTATGTGTACGAGGATAATATCACGGGGCGTTGTGTTGCGACAAACAAACTCAAAAATTTCGTATACAACGACGAAGATATCTCGGTCGCAGTTCGTGACGAGGTTGACATCCTTATCGCCTCGGAGTCGGAGATCGGCTATCGTGTGATTATCAACAATCGTCACTGGGGTATGTTGTACAAAAACCAAATATTCAAGAGCGTGGCTATAGGCGATCGTATGCGTGCTTTTGTGCGTAAAATAACCGAGGATTTCCGTATCGATGTATCTCTGCAACAACAAGGTTACAAAGAGGTTAAAAACTCTGCGGAGACTCTCCTCGATATGATAAAAGATAATGGAGGAACTCTGCCTATCAACGACAATAGTGCCCCTGAGCGTGTATCTCAAATTACGCAAATGAGCAAAAAGTTATTCAAAAGATCACTCGGTGTGCTTCTTAAACGAGGCGAGGTTGTACCCACCGAAGATGGCATAAAGTTGGTCGACAATAATGAGTAAAGGGGTTGTAACCGCAGAGAGAGTCTCTCGTGATGGCTCAGACAACTTCGTCTTCCAACGCTCGATTCTAGCCTACCACTTCGCCGCAGAGAGGATCTCGGGCAAGGTGTTGGAGATTGGCACAGGGTCGGGATATGGGGTCGACGTTATAGCTCCTCACGCCTCGAAATTTACGACAATCGACAAATTCGAATCAGCAGTAGATCTCTCTAACCACACGAATGTAAATTTTATTCAGACAAATGTTCCACCCCTACCATTTGAGGATGAGAGCTTCGACTGCGTAATATCGTTTCAAGTCATCGAACACATTGTAGATGATGCGAAGTTTGTGAGCGAGGTGCGCAGGGTACTAAAAAGAGGGGGGATATTTATTGTCTCCACCCCAAATATCTTGATGTCCCTAACTCGCAACCCGTGGCATGTTAGGGAGTATACCGCATCAGAATTGTCAAATCTTTTAGCCGACGCTAAATTCTCCGACATAGAGGCTTTTGGTGTTGTGGGAAACAAAAAGGTCATGGAGTATTACGAAAAAAATCGTGAAGGGGTGAGACGTTTCACCCGTTTCGATATTCTCGATCTGCAACATCGACTTCCACGATGGATGCTCCAAATCCCATACGATATTCTCAACCGCCTCAACCGCAAAAGGTTACTATCTCAAAACAACACACTAACGCAATCCATCACCATGGAGGATTACAATGTTGAGCCGGTACGAGATGATGCTTTTGATCTTCTTTATATCGCTGTGAAATAGGCTAATTCTCACAATGTGGAGTATTTTCTACTTCGAGGTATCCAAAAATACAAAATAGACAGCTCCAATTAAGAGCACAAATGCCACTAAATGATTCCATCTCAACTCATTACCTTGGAAGAAACATTGGGCAAAAATGGTGAATACCACAAGTGTAATCACCTCCTGCATCACCTTTAACTGCATTAGGGTGAATGGTCCTCCATTTCCTACGAATCCAATTCTATTTGCAGGCACCTGAAATACATACTCCAAAAGAGCAATCCCCCACGAAAAAAGAATCACCGCATATAGAGGCCAATGGGTCGAGACTCCACTATCACTCAATTTCAAGTGACCATACCATGCGAAGATCATAAAGACATTGGACACTATGAGCAGTAGAACTGTTATTATACTTGTTTGTAACATATTTTTGTTTTTGTGTAAGCTGCCGCTACATTCTCCAAACGATCTCTTCATCAATATTGCGACATGCGCCATTCGAAGGTGACTCCTCTAAGAATAGAGATACTTCATCTCGCCCTCCCTGCCTTAAGGCTCTATCCAATAGTGCAATAATAGCTTTGGGCAGCAGTGCAGGGTTGTGAGCTAGTAACTCAATGAGTCGGGGTTTTAGTGTTGACAAGTCAATGTTATCTCTGCCACATATCGCCATAACAGCACAATATTGCAACAGTTCCGACTCCGACAAAAGCCACTCGTCGATGTTTTGCACTCTACTAAGGAGAACAAATGCTGCCTCCTCCGCAATCTCGGAATTGATAATACCTCGTGCCCAGAAATCAAGCTCACCCTCCACCTCCTTAGGATCGGCAAACCACAACGATATCATCCTTAACTCTCTGACCTCCTGCAAAAAAAGATATTTCGCAAAGCGGTGGTTTTTACTCTCATTTCGACCCATAGAGCGTATCGTAGGGATGCTAACTCCATAGTTTAGTCCATACTCCGCACCATAGTAGCGCATAGATCCTACAACTGCGCCATTCATCTCTCGTCGTAACTCTGCGAGTAGATGCGCCATTTTAGATGTCATACTCACGATCTATTTCGGGTCATACAAAACTGTTGTGCGGCTACCAAAAGTATACAACGGCAAAAACGAAGAAGTTACTATATTGGCACCAACATACAAGTCGCACTGAGCAACATTTGGCACAACATAAACCCTGCGAGCTGTACCTTTGCTCCCAGAGAGAGTATATGTAGAATCAGCCACGTGGGAGGGGGTAATTTGAAGATATACGGGCTCTCCCTCAATCTCCATTGCAGAGAGCAACCCCTTTTGAGAATCATAACGACCTATCATGTAACGTGTCATATCACCGGATAGTCGCAACGGAATGCGACGAGTTGTGGTAAGCACCTCTTCGTGCCCCATAAATAGCGATAGGTATTCAGCCTCGATCTGCTCAAATCTTTCGAGTGCCGACTCTAGACCTGCGCCATACACCCCCTCTCCGATGTCGCCCGAGATGAGCTCTCGATATGTTCTTCGGTTGGCAAATATCTGGGTTGCTGCATTTTGTGCTGCCTGCTCTGGTATCATTATCTCTGCCGACATACGATCTACTGCCAAGTGGGGAGGTGTCACCACGACACTCGACGTAGCTTCATCTCTCGAAAGATTGTAATCTTGAGGTGCTAGTGACAGCTCCGAGGCGGAGATCACCGTTGATGTTTTGCTCGTAAGAGGGGCACGCTCACCAAGATATTTTTGTGCGTAGCGTGCATATACTCCCGCTGTGAAATTTGTTGTCGTGAGGGTTAGATCTACGAGAATCGTAGATGTTGGCTCTGCAACAAACTCCAGAGTACCATTATTTTGCACAGCTCCAACAGCTACACTAGGTAGACTCTGAGCCGAGGAGGTTAATGTGGCAAAAAGTGCCACTATGATAAAGATATATTTCATCTCAAAAAATTTCTTAAAGGTATATATTTTCCACAGAAAATCAAAATTTAAGGTAAAATTCCGCCGTCAACGCCATATATTCCGCCGTATACTCCTCTGGAGCTGGAGCACGAACTGCAAGTTCCGACTCCTCGACTTCTCCATCCTCCCCCAGAGAGTATTCACTCATAACACGCCTTACAACACCTCCAACTTTTCCCTTTACCCGGCAGCGACGCCTTAGCGACAACACACCACGTGCCATCACATCAAAATGTTCTGTTTCGCTAGGGGGTAAGATCACCGCAAAACGACCACTCGGAGAGAGCAACCTAGCAACTGCCGCCACCAAATCATCAAAACTCAGAGCCGTAGTGTGACGAGCGATAGTGCGGCTCTCCCCCTTTGCCAACAAAGAGTTGACAAAATATGGTGGGTTAGAGAGTATCAAGTCGAATTTCGTGTCGCTTTCAAATGTTTGAATAGCACACCCCTCGACTCTCAAACGATCTGCCCACTGCGACTCCATCATATTTTCGTGTGCTTGTTGTGCACTCTCCATGTCGATCTCTACACCCACAATATTACAAGCCGAAGATCTCTGAGCCATCATTATAGCTATAAGAGCTGTGCCTGTCCCGATATCCAAGATCCTATTCTCATCGCCTCGAATATCTACCCATGCACCCAAAAGCACACCATCCGTGCCCACCTTCATTGCGCTACGGGATTGGCACACACTGAATTGTTTGAATTTAAATAGTGACATATCTCGTTATTTTATAACTCCTTCGATTCCCGCACCAAAAAGAGCGAAGTCATACTTCACAGGATCTGCGCTATCGAACTCTCGAAGTCTTTGCGTGAGTTCATCCGTAGCACGCCAATCGTTTTGCTTGCGACCGAGAAGCCCCAATGCCCTTGCTACATTTCCGGAGTGAAGATCCAACGGCACATATATCGCACTCATAGGAATCTGACTCCACTCTCCGAAGTCAACCCCTCGATTATCTCGCCTTACCATCCATCGTATAAACATATTTGTGCGCTTGCACGCCGCCCCCTTATCGATCGATGATAGATGTTTTTCGCACCTTTGTTGATGTTCCGAGCGAAAGAAGTCGGCACGAAAATCCGACAACGCACGAGGAATAGATTGATGTAGAGCATAGTGTTGTTCGAAGAAATTTCCGATGCCTCCCCAACGAGAGTATATGCCACGTAGCGACATCACAAAATCACGGAAATCCATGCCATTGAATGTTCTATGAACATACCCCTCAAGTCTCGATAGATCTTGTCGTGAGCTATTCACCACAAAGTCGTGTGGTGAATCATCCATATACTCCATCATCCGATGTGCACTCTTCACGATCGCTTTGCGATTGCCCCATGCGATTGTTGCCGCCATGAATCCCGCCACCTCACGATCATCACGTGTTGAGTAGCGGTGAGGGATACTTATAGGGTCTGCCTCAATAAAGTTTGATTGGTTGAATCTATCGTGTAGCTCCTCCAATAGTTCGTGAAGCTCTTGGTGTGTAAGGTTATCTAAGCGCATACTATTTCGCCATCTTTCATTACTATTTTGCGATCCGCCATATTGGCGAGCGTCTCATCGTGGGTCACGACCACCACCGTAATCGAGAGTGTGTCTCGCAGTGTGAAGAATAAGTTGTGAATCTCCTCTCGATTCACGGAGTCGAGATTCCCCGATGGTTCGTCGGCAAAAATCACACGTGGCGAATTGATTAGAGCACGTGCAATAGCTACACGTTGTTGCTCACCTCCAGATAGCTGACTCGGTTTATGATGGGCACGACTCGTGAGGTTCATCATCTCCAATAGCTCCAAAGCTCGCCTCTCGACATCTCCCATTTTGTGCCCAGCGATATACCCCGGGATACATATATTTTCGAGTGCCGAGAATTCGGGTAGCAGGTTGTGAAACTGAAATACGAAACCTATCTTCTCGTTTCGAAACTTCGATATCGCCTTATCTCCCATACCCACAATCGATTCTCCATCGATTATCACCTCTCCCTTGTCCGCCTCGCTTAGAGTGGCAAGAATTTGAAGCAGCGTGCTTTTCCCCGCACCACTAGCCCCCGTGATGGATACTACCTCTGCGGCTGCAACATTGATAGATACCCCTTTGAGCACCTCCAATTCGCCATATCTTTTAACTATATTACTCGCTTTTATCATACGCTCCAAATATTGTTACACTCTCTACCGCCTCTCTCACATCATGTACTCGCAAAATTTTAGCTCCCTGACGCAGAGACTCCCACCCAAGGGCTATAGTCCCTGCGAGTGCCTCTTGTGGCGATGTGTCGAGAAGTTTGTATATCATCGACTTGCGTGACACCCCCGAGAGCACGGGGTATCCTAGTTCACATAGTTTATGCAACCCTCGCATCAATGAGTAGTTTTGCTCCAAACTCTTCGCAAATCCAAAACCCGGGTCGAGGATGATATCTATCACCCCCGCCACCTTTAACTCTTCGACACGTCGCACGAAATAATCCACAACATCTTGTACGACATCTCGATATTCGGTAAGTCCCTGCATTGATTGTGGCACCCCTCTCATGTGCATTGCTATGTAGGGGAGTTGATACTCTGCAACAACATCCACAATCGAAGGATCGATCTCTCCTGCCGAGATATCATTTATTATGAGTGCACCGAACTTCTCAACTGCACGCCTTGCGACATCACCACGAAAAGTATCGAGCGACACCACAATGTCGGGTGCAATATCCCTAACCACACTTAGCCCCAACTCTACACGTTGCCACTCCTGCTGTGGCGACACATCCTCCGCTCCGGGGCGTGAGGAGTATCCTCCAATATCGATAATGTCGGCACCCTGTGCCACCACCTCTCGCACACGTCTCTCGATATCGGAGCGGTGAGCTGTACGGCTCTGCTCGAAGAAGGAGTCGGGTGTGACATTAACAATCGCCATGACACATGGGCGACTAAAGTTAAGATTGAGTTTGTCGTTTGAAAAGTTCATGTTTGAAAATTTGATCGAGACGTTGAGCAGCATCATCCATCTCCCCCTCCATAATATTTACCACCGTATAATCTGCTCGTGCATTGAGCTCCTCTTCGCTTAGTTGCGCCGCCATTCGAGAACGCACCTGCTCCACAGTGACACCATCACGATTCACAACCCTCTGGAGTCGTAACTCTTCGGGTGCTAAAACCGCCACCGACAGATCCACGCACGCATCAAAACCCGATTCAAAAAGTATCGCAGACTCCATAATCACATAGGGCATACTCTCGGCATGCATTGCCGTCCACATTTCGAAATCACGCTTCACCGCTGGGTGAACAATAGCATTTAGACGGGCAAGTTTATCATCATCCCCAAATACTACTTTCGCAAGATAGGCTCTATTCAAACCCTCTTCGTCATACGCCTCATCGCCAAATTCGGCTACGATCTCTCCACGCACCTTGGCATAGTCACTCATTACCCTTTTTGCTTCACTATCGGCGTTGTAGATTGGAACTCCGGCACGCATAAAAGCGTCACAGAGTGTTGATTTCCCACTCCCTATTCCACCTGTCACTGCTACTTTTATCATCTTCTTTTCTCTGCTTTGATTATTGCTTCGCTCAAATTGGGGGTCATTTCTAGATCCGTTTGAGCATCTATAGATATTATTTTGATGTCGCTGTATCGCACCGATATCGCACCACTAAGCGAGGTTGGAGTTATACTCACGACGCTATCTGCTCCGATGGCGTCATATCGCAATTCGGAGATTGGAATTTTGAGGTCTCTGCCCCCCTTGATTTTGTACCCAAAAAGGTTGGTGCCCACACCCTGCACTACACATTTAACATCTATCACTTGCCCTTCGATCTCGACATCGACATTAAGTTCCGTTGTGTATGTATAGCTAAGTTTAGCGATGTACCACAACACGAATGATGCCACCAACATCATCAAAAATATTGGAGATATCCACTTGCGTAGATTCTTCATCACCTCCAACTGTGAGAGGTGCATATTCAGGTTTATAAACAACTTCTTCATAACGGAGGTAAAGGTATAAAAAATAGTGTAAAGAAACCGCAGGTACAAAAAAATATTTGGAAATATTTGGAAATCCAAATTGTTATCTGTAATTTTACGCACTGATTATGAGAGCGAATATTAACAATACAAACCTGCTGCTATGCACACTACTCCTGTGGGAACACCATCGGAAGAGGTAGAGCGTGTGTATGTAGCTAACTATAGCTAATACTACAAATTGGGTTCTTCCACTTTCTTAAGGTGCGGAAGAATCCTTTTTGCGTTAAAAACAGCATGGTTTTGCAAGTCGCTACCAAGCAGTACCGAGAGAGAAAAAACTATAAAAATTTATAATTATGCAGGACAAATTATTTATCTTCGACACCACACTTCGTGATGGCGAGCAGGTACCAGGATGCCAGCTTAACACGGTGGAGAAGATCCAAGTCGCAAAGGCTTTGGAGACATTAGGAGTCGATGTGATCGAGGCGGGATTCCCTATATCAAGCCCCGGAGATTTTAACTCCGTAATCGAGATTTCGAAGGCGGTATCATACCCGACTATCTGTGCGCTGACTCGTGCCGTGCAGAAGGATATTGATGTGGCGGCAGATGCACTGAAGTATGCAAAACACAAGCGTATCCACACGGGTATCGGAACATCGGATTCTCACATTAAATATAAATTTAACTCCAATCGTGAAGAGATCATTGAGCGTGCGGTGGCAGCGGTGAAGTATGCAAAACGATATGTGGAGGATGTGGAGTTCTACGCCGAGGATGCAGGTCGCACCGAAAATGAGTATCTTGCTCGTGTTGTCGAGGCGGTTATCAACGCTGGAGCTACAGTTATCAATATTCCCGACACTACGGGATATTGCCTACCTTCGGAGTATGGAGCTAAGATTAAATACCTCATGGAGAATGTGTCGAATGTCGACAAGGCGATTCTTTCGACGCACTGCCACAATGACTTAGGCATGGCTACAGCCAACACTATTTCGGGTGTAATAAATGGAGCTCGCCAAGTGGAGGTTACACTCAACGGAATCGGAGAGCGTGCAGGTAACACATCGCTTGAGGAGGTTGCGATGATCCTTAAGTGCCACAAACATATCGGAATAGACACGGGTATCAACACCCAAAAGATATATCCAACAAGCCGTTTGGTCTCAAGCCTTATGAATATGCCAGTTCAGGCGAACAAAGCTATCGTGGGTAAGAATGCATTTGCTCACTCGTCGGGTATCCACCAAGATGGAGTATTGAAGAATATGCAGACCTACGAGATCATTGACCCAAAGGATGTGGGTGTCGAGACAAACTCAATCGTGCTTACGGCAAGAAGTGGTCGTGCAGCGTTGAAGAGTCGCTTGTCGTTGTTGGGCGTAGAGCTTGACAAGGAGCGTTTGGATGAGGTGTATGAGGAGTTCTTGCTTATGGCGGACAAAAAGAAGGAGTTGGGCGACGACGATATCTTATTGTTGGTGGGCGAGATGCGTGCAGATCAACAACACGTAAAATTGGAGTATTTGCAGGTGACAAGCGGTGTGGGTGTACGCCCAGTGGCTGCTATAGGTCTCAAAATCAAAGAGGAATTGTTCGAGGCGTCGGCTACAGGCAATGGTCCTGTTGATGCATCTATCGAGGCTATTAAGAAGATTATCACTCGCAAGATGGTACTCCGTGAGTTGACCATTCAAGCTATCAGCAAGGGTAGCGACGATATGTGCAAGGTGCACATGCAGGTGGAGCAGGATGAGAAGTTCTACTTTGGTTTTGGCGCAAATACCGACATCGTGACAGCGAGTGTAGAGGCGTTTATTGATTGTATAAACAAATTTAATAAGTAATGAATACATTATTTGATAAAATATGGGACTCTCACGTGGTTCAAATCGTCGATGCGCAGACGCAGCTCTACATCGACAGATTGTATTGCCACGAAGTGACAAGTCCCCAAGCATTTTCGGGTCTTAGAGCTAGAGGCATCAAATGTTTCCGTCCAGAGCGAATCATCTGTATGCCCGACCATAACACCCCAACACAAAAACAAGATCAACCTATTGTCGACCCAGTGTCACGTACTCAGGTTGATACTTTGGCGCAAAACGCCGAGGAGTTTGGACTCGTTCACTATGGTATGATGCACCCAAAGAATGGAATCATCCATGTTGTAGGTCCAGAGTTGGGGTATACACTTCCGGGAATGACAATCGTATGCGGTGATTCGCACACCTCCACTCACGGAGCTGTAGGAGCTGTAGCTTTTGGAGTTGGCACCAGCGAGGTGGAGATGGTGATGTCGAGCCAATGTATCTTGCAAGCAAAACCTAAGAGCATGAGAATCAACATCACAGGCAAGTTAGGCAAGGGAGTCTCGGCAAAGGATGTGGCGTTGTATATCATCTCGAAGATGACTACGGGAGGTGCTACGGGTTACTTTGTGGAGTACGCTGGTGAGGCTATCCGTTCGCTCTCTATGGAGGGTCGTTTGACCCTTTGCAACCTATCCATCGAGATGGGTGCACGAGGTGGAATGGTCGCTCCCGATGAGGTTACATTTGACTATTTGAAGGGTCGTGAGAACTCGCCTTCGGGTGAGGCTTGGGATGCAGCAGTCGAGGAGTGGAAGGCATTGTGTTCGGACGAAGATGCAGTATTCGACCACGAGGTGACCTTCGCAGGCGAGGATATCGCACCAATGATTACCTATGGAACAAACCCCGGTATGGGAATGGGAATCACGGAGAGTGTGCCAACCTCTGAGGGATTAGATGAGGCTCAAAAGGGGTCATATCTTAAATCGCTGGAGTATATGGGTTACACCGAGGGGGAGTCACTCATTGGCAAGAGGGTTGATTACGTCTTTGTAGGTTCATGCACTAATGGACGCATTGAGGATTTCAGAGATTTTGCCGAGATAGTGAAAGGTCGCAAGAAGGCGGATAACATCACGGCATGGGTTGTTCCGGGGTCGTGGGCTGTGGAGCGTCAAATCCGAGAGGAGGGACTCGACACAATATTCGAAGAGGCAGGGTTCGAGTTGCGCCAACCGGGATGTTCGGCATGTTTGGCGATGAACGAAGATAAAGTTCCAGAGGGTATGTATGCAGCCTCGACATCGAACCGCAACTTCGAAGGAAGACAAGGTCAAGGTGCACGCACATTGCTATGTAGCCCATTTGTAGCCGCTGCCGCCGCAGTAACTGGAGTAATCACAGATCCTAGAGATCTAATGTAGAGAGTCCGACTAACAAGGCGTTTTTTGGCACTTCCCTCGCCTCTCAAATCCTCACGTACCTTTAGTACGCTGCGGTTTGAGAGACTTCACAAAGCCCCAAAACTCATCCGTGTTACTCAAACTCTTCAAAAAAATAACAGAGTGTTATGAAGAAGAAATTAAACATATTGACATCATCGTGTGTGCCGCTCCCATTGGAGAATGTCGACACGGATCAAATTATCCCAGCTCGTTTTTTGAAAGCTACGACACGTGAGGGTTTTGGCGATAATCTGTTCCGAGATTGGAGATATGACAAGAATAATGAGCCGATTGCAGATTTTGTACTCAACGACTCGACATATTCGGGAGATGTGTTGGTTGCGGGCAAGAACTTCGGTTCGGGCAGCAGCCGTGAGCATGCAGCGTGGGCTATTGCGGGATATGGATTTAGAGCTGTGGTATCGAGCTTCTTTGCCGATATCTTCCGCAATAATGCGCTCAACAACTTTGTGTTGCCAGTGATCGTTACGCCGGAGTTTTTGGCGGAGTTGTTTGCATCTATTGATGGTGACCCCAAGGCAGAGGTGACAATCAATCTCGACAACCAAACCATCACAAATGTATCGACAGGAAGTGTTGAGAATTTCACCATCACCCCCTACAAACGTCACTGCTTGATGAATGGTTATGACGACATCGACTACTTGATGACGACAACAGATAAAATCGAAAATTACGAAAGTAAAGCTAAATAGCGAGCGATTTTTGGCACTTCCTCGTCTCTCAAATCCTCACGTACCGTAAGTATGCTCCCATTTTAAAAGTTTACAGTGCGTAGGCTTGCAAGTTCTTTTATATTAATGTGTTAGAATAAATTTAGGTGACGGGATTTTATCTTGTTTAAACCTTTTTGACTGTAAATGGC
>JAWXSU010000030.1:0-13632 GCA_044434245.1 Rikenellaceae bacterium
GTCAACGATTTCTTCAAGGGGGGGAATAACCTTCCGTGGTGGGCGGTGTCGTTATCTATCATTGCGACAAAAACCAGCGTTGCGACATTTATAGCAGTTCCGGCATTTGTATTCTCCGCAACAGGAGATATGAGCTACATACAGATGACTATAGGTTTCATTCTGGGAAACCTACTCTTCGTGTTTGTGTTGTTGAAGGAGTATTACGAAGAGAATATATATAGCCCCTATGATTTTATCCAAAACCGACTGGGAAAGAGTGTTAGCCAACTAGCACGTCTATTTTTTATGCTCGGTGCAACTCTCAGCCAAGGAGTAAGGTTGGTCGGTACGGGACTTGTGTTGAGTGTTATCACGGGGCTCGATTCGTTGCATTGTATTGTGATTGTTGCGATGTTTGCTGTGGCGTGGTCATATATCGGAGGAATCGCAACGGTGGTGTGGACAGATGTTATACAGTTTGTGATATTTATCTCGGGAGCACTCTTTGCTCTATACTTTGCTATGGGGGGTGTCCCCGGAGGATTTGGCGAGATTATCGCTATTGCCGACGCTAAGGCGAAACTAGTATTGCTCGATCTCTCGATGGATCCCACAAAGACATATACGCTGTGGGTGGGAATCTTAGGCTCTACATTCTTTGAGTTTGGTTCAGACGCTATTGACCAAGTGACCACTCAGCGTGCACTATGTTGCAAAGATATCAAAGAGGCTCGTAAAGCGGTGGCATTCTCGGCTGTAGGAGCTGCGACAACATGGATAATGTTGTTGGTGGGACTCTCGTTGGTGGCATTTTATCATATCAATCCACTCCCAGCAGATGTTGCCGCAGCGATGACTACGGAGCCCGATAAGGTGTTCCCATATTTCGTGATGACACAACTTCCGGATGGCGTGTCGGGGCTTATTATTGCAGCGATGTTTGCCGCAGGAATCTCGACTTTGGATTCGGCATTGGCAGCTCTTTCGCAGACATCCGTTATGGGTGTTGCTCCGCTTATATTCCCTCGAATGAAGGAGTTTAGTGATCGTAAAATTGTACGTATCTCGAAGTGGGCAATTGTAGGTTGGGGTATGGTGCTCACCCTTTTGGGGTGTTTCTTCAGCACAACACAGTCGCAGGGGTTGTTGTCGTTAGGTTTCAAAATGCCGGGCTATGTGTATGGAATACTTATCGGAATCGCATTCTTGTCGCTAATGCGTAAGGGGCGTTTTGGTGCAATTCTGGTGGGGTCGATATGCTCTGTGTCGTTTATTTTGTGGCTCAACTCGGTGGGTGTGAGCTCTTTTTGGTGGTACCCTATGGGGGCGATAATCGTTATGGCGGTGACTCTTGCGGATCACTATTTTATTGTGAAAAGAGGATAGGAATATGAAAAAATATGATGTTATAGTTATTGGCGGAGGACCTTCGGGGTGTCACACCGCATTGAGTGCAGCACGTGGAGGTGCAGATGTACTCCTTGTCGAGGAGTTTGGTTTTTTGGGCGGAGCTCTCACAGCAATGGGGGTTGGGCCAATGATGAGTTTCCATAATCGCTCTTCGGAACAGGTGATATATGGCACGCCACAAGAGATGGTTGACCGTATGGTCGCTATGGGTGTGAGTGAAGGTCACATTTTCGATACTACGGGTTACTGCTCAACGGTGACACCATTTGATTCGGAGGGACTTAAAATTACACTCGAAACAATGTTATGTGAGGCGGGGGTAGAGATACTATTTCACACTCGACTCATCGCCGCACAGAGAACCTCTGGCAATATCGAAAGTGTCACGATCCACAATCGTGGCGGTGTGCAGCAGTTGTATTCAACAATTTTTGTCGATGCTACGGGCGATGGTGAGCTTGTGAGATGTGCAAAGCTCCCATTTATATTGGGTCGTGAGGAGGATAATAAAACACAACCACTAACGATGAACCTTAAGGTGAGTGGTGTGGATAGTGTCACGTTGCGTCGATATATCAAGGAGCATTGGTCGCAATTTGTCGACAAAGAGCGTGAGGCGCAGGGGGCGGAGATTCTCGACTTGTCGAGTAGAGTCTCAATGTGGGGTTTTTATGATTTGTGGCAGAGAGCAAAAGAGCAGGGGGAGATATCTATCCCTCGTGACAATATCCTATTTTTCGAGACCAACACTGCGGGGACATATATTTTCAATACATCGAGGGTTTTGGAGGTCGATCCCACAAATCCATACCAGATGTCTCGTGCCGAGATGGAGGGTCGCAAGCAGTGTTGGGAGCTATTTTCGTTTCTCAAAAAATATGCGCCTGGTTTTGAGTCGGCAACGCTCGTAGCTACACCTGTGCATATCGGAATTCGAGAATCTCGACACCCTGAGGCTAAATATGTCATGTGTGCCGAAGATATTATGTGTGGTAGAAAATTCGATGACAGAATAGCATTAGGGGGATATCCTATTGATATTCATTCTCCCGACGGAGGGGAGACCACAACTACACACCTTCAAGGTGAGGGTATATACTCAATTCCTCTGCGAAGCACAATGGTCGAGGGGTGTGATAATTTGTTGCTTGTGGGGCGTGCAATAGGTGCCGATCACCATGCAAGTGCAGCTATACGTCTAACCCCAATAGCCATGGCAATAGGTCAAGGCGTGGGAACTCTCGCATCGATCGCTATCGCTGAGGGTTGTCAACTCCATGATGTTGAGTACTCTGCTCTGCGTGAGAGGCTTATTGCTGAGGGTGTTAGATTGGATTATTAAGGTAGGGGGTTATCTCCACAGATCGGGAAACGAGCGTAGTGGCAGATATTCACCTTGTGGAGTTCTCTCGAAACACAGATGTTTTACTCCATTGGTAAGGACGATATAGCGGGCATTGACCACAGAGTTGTATCGCACAGCCTGAGAGAGAGTCTCTTGCGAGAGGTTGATGTCGGGGGCTTTGCACTCCGCCAAAAGAAGAGGCCTGTTGCCATCGACGACCACAATATCGGCACGTTGGTTTTGACCATTCAACAGCACGGGGTACTCCTCGATAATCTGTGCCGGAGGAGTCGAATGTTCGTTGAGGAGGTATTCGACAAGATGCCTGCGCACCCACTCTTCGGGGGTGAGAACAAGATAACAACTCCTCACGGAGCTCCACACCATCAGTGTGTCGCTATCTTTTTGACGCTGAGCACGGAGTTTTATGGGCGGAAAGTTTAATTTTGGGTATGGTTTAGGCATCTGATTCTACAAAAAATTATTATCTTTGAGCAGACAAATATATGAATTTTATGAGATTTATACTACTTCTCGCAACACTACTATCATCGGTGCAGCTATATGCACAATTTTTTAGCGACTCCACGCTAATGAACTACAATACGCAAGTATCTCGTAGTGAAATCGTTGTGGGGGATAGAGAGTCTGCGACAAAGCAAACATCAAAATATATTGAGATCATATCTGATTGGAGTCACCCGACAGATAATAGAGCGATTTTTGAATCGAAATTTACACGCCCATTTAGCTGGATAGGTCGACAAATATACCTGCGAGTGGAGGGGGCGTCGATGCCATACACGGTGAGAGTGAATGGCGAGGAGTGCGCAACGGTGCTAAGTGGCTCTATGCCAACAGAGATAAATATTACCAAAGCGTCGGTGGAGGGTCGCAATAGCGTCTCGATAACACTGCTCGACGACACAGCAGTAGAGAGGATCGAGGGGTGGATGCAGAGTAGTGTTCCCTCACTCAAAGAGGTGGTGGTTATGTCGCAACCAACGCAGATGGTACGTGATGTCGCAATCTCGACATCGGTGATGGGGGAGAGTCTCCATTCGATTGTCGATATTGTGGTTAAAAGTCATGCACTTAGTGAGCGAACATCGACAATACACTACGCATTGTATAACGCAGGTGGTGAGATGGTTACATTCGGGCGAAAGGGTATTACGCAATCCATGAGAGGTGAAGATACACTATCATTTTCGGTCACAATTCCACGACGTGAGGGGTGGAGTGCCGAGAATCCGAATCTTTTTGAACTTAAGTTAAAGACACAACACGAGGGGAGATATTTGGAATATCAAAACTACAAAGTGGGATTTCGTGCCGTTGAGGTTGACTCAACAACAGGAGATATGTCGATAAATGGTCTGCCGGTGGTGTTGGAGGCGAAGAGAGTCGAAGGTGATAAAATAAATGTAGAGAGTATAAAGAGTCAAGGTTTCAACGCTATACGTGTTGCTGCAGGATCGGGGAGTGATGAGTTGTATGCGGCGTGTGATAGCGTGGGGTTATATGTAATTGCGCCAATGCCGATTAGTAGCGGTGGAGTTTCGTCGAATGTAGTGAGTGGTGATAACCCATCGAATAATCCTAAGTGGTGGGGTGCATACATGCAACGTGTCGACCAAGGGTACTACACCTCGCAGCTGAATGGGTCGGTTGTGGCATTTTCGGTGGCAGATAGTTCGGGGAATGGTTACAACATGTACGAAAGCTACCTGCGACTCAAAGCGAAGGAGGAGTCTCGACCGGTGGTCTATTTCGAGGCTGGAGGTGAGTGGAATAGTGATAAATTGAATATCAATCTAAAATAAGAGGGTATGAATATCGAATCAATACGCACACAGCTAGCAGAGTTAAATACTCTTGTAGAGGGTTGGAGTGCAGCAGATACAGAGGTCTCGACTATAGAGCGAGATATTGCTTTGGATAGAGTCAAGAGTCTCTATGAAGAGCTTCGTTTTTCGGAAAGTATCATCACTCACAATGTCGCAAATGTGGAGGAGGGAAGTGACGAAGAGAGCGAACCAGAAGTAGAGGTCGAAATTACCTATTATGAGGGAGAGGATGAGGAGTTTGAGCAGGAGCAGGAGCAGGAGATAGAGGAGGTCTTGATTGAGCCAGAACCAGAGCCAGAGCCAGAACCGGAATCAGAACCGGAAATGGAGCAAGAGCCTTTAATGACGATCTCTATAGAGGATATCTCAATAGTTGCCGATTTAGAGGAGGAGGCAGCAGCGGAACATATTGCTGCTCCCCAATCGGGGCGGGAGAATGCTCTTTTTGATCTCGATACAATTCCTATTCGCACCAAGAGTCGCCGAAGTGCTATACTATCACTCTACAGTGATGGAGTACGCCACACAACACAACAAAGTGCGGAAAATAAATCGACATCGCAACTCGAAATAGTCGAGGACCTCGATGTTGAAGAGCCAACACCTAGAGTCGTAGCACAACAGCCACACGAGGAGATTGAGCCAGAAATCAAACAACCCGAGATAGAAACAATGGAGAGTAATGTGGAGGTTGAGGAGCTTGAACTAGAGGAAATTGAACTAGAGGAACTTGAACTTGAGGAGATTGAACTTGAAGAGATTGAATTAGAGGAGGAAGAGGAGATTGAATTAGAGGAGATAACGCTCCCCTTAGCCTCATCGACTCCAACAATCGGGGATATGCTAAGTTCAAATGTCGAGACTATAGCTCAAAGATATGCAACGGCAGAGTCTCACACCCCAACAATCAGCGAAACAAAGCCGTTATCATCCATTAACGATAGATATCTCGTGGCGCAAGAGTTATTCGGTGGCGATATGTCGGCATGTGAGAAGATGTTGGCAGATTTGGAGCAGATCGATAACTTCGATGATTCGATGATATATATTGTCGAGAACTATGAATGGAACTCAGAGAGTGAGGCTACAAAGTTGATGCTGAGATTTCTAGAAAATAAATTTGAAATTAACTAATCCCCGTAATGTCGAAACTATATATTGTCCCAACCCCCATTGGCAACCTCGAAGATATAACGCTCAGAGCGATACGTATCTTGGGCGAGGTAGATTTTATTTTGGCGGAGGATACACGTACCACCCTCTTTCTACTCAAACGCTTAGGGATCGAGAAGAGGCTCTATTCACACCATAAATTCAATGAACATGCCACATGTAATATGGTTGCGGAGTCAATTCAGGGTGGAAAATGCGTGGCGTTGGTGAGCGATGCCGGGACTCCGGGAATATCAGATCCGGGTTTCTTGTTGGTGCGTACATGTATCGAGGCTGGCATAGAAGTTGAGACATTACCCGGAGCTACAGCTGCAATTCCAGCTATTGTGCAGAGTGGTTTTCCGTGTGACAGATTCTGTTTCGAGGGCTTTTTGCCCCAAAAGAAGGGTCGCACGAAACATCTTACATCGCTTATTGACGAGGAGAGAACAATGATCTTTTATGAGTCGCCATACCGCATTGTCAAGTGCTTGACGCAAATGGCGGAGGTGTTTGGTGAGAATCGAGAGGTGTCGGTGACTCGTGAGTTATCCAAAAAATTTGAACAGACAGTGAGGGGTACTCTCGCCGAGGTGACGCAACACTTCACGGAGCATGAGCCTAAGGGTGAATTTGTGGTGGTGGTGGCAGGTAAGCCGAAGGTGAAGAGGGAGAAGGGTCGACAAAGAGAAGAGTTTAATGACGACGACGAGTAATAATTTAAATTGGTGGGAGCGTATTACGCTAGAGGTGTTGTGGATATTGTGCAGATTGTTTGGGTTATTGCCCCTTTTTGTTCAATATCGCATTGTTGCACCTTTTATTTATTTTGTTGTATATAAGGTCTTTAGATATAGGGTAAAGGTTGTCGACGACAATCTTGCACACGCATTTGCTGATCGTAGTGAGGTCGAAAGAGCAGAGATAAAAGATAAATTTTATACAACCCTAAGCGAAGTTTTTGTGAGTATAATCGCTCTTTCAAATCCTCGAATGGAGGGTAAATTTGAAGATCCCAACGATATGACCACCCAAGCAGCCAAACTCCGTGAGCAGATGAAGGGACGTAATTGGGTCGCTCTGTTGGCGCATATAGGACTTTGGGAGCACATGATGTTTTGGGGTGAATATTCGGATAGCTACATCCTTGGTGCGTATCATAAATTGGCGAATAGGGTGGTAGATCAACTTTTTATTCGCCTTAGAACTAGAAATCATATAAACTTCATCGCTCTGGAAAAGAAGTATATAGCACGTTTTTGTATTAAGCATCGTGATGGTATCGAGGGTAAAAACTTTGTTCTAGGTTTAATTGCCGACCAGCACTCTACGATATATGCAGATAGTCGATGGATAGATTTTCTGGGACGAGAAACGATCTTTTTTGATGGGGGTGAGACGTTGGCGTTGAAGTTGAAATTGCCAGTATATTTTATATATTACAGACGTGTTGGCGCAGGAAAATACACTCTTCACTATGATATGTTGCATGATGGAGTCGAAGAGGTTGAGCCCTACGAGATTACACGTCGCTATGTTCGCCATCTAGAGAGAGAGATACGTGAAACCCCGGAGTTGTGGCTATGGTCGCATAAACGATGGAAACGAAAAAAACGCACATGAGAGCAGCGGTAGTTATACTCAACTGGAATGGGGAGGAGCACCTTCGGAAATTTCTACCTTCGGTGGTGAAAAATACCCCTGCGTGGGTGGATATTGTTGTGGCGGATAATGGCTCAACGGATGGATCACTAGATTTGCTTAGTGTTGATTTCGAGATGGTTAAGGTCGTGGTGTTGGATCGTAACTATGGTTTTGCTGCGGGATATAATCGAGCACTCGAACTCATTGATTATGACTATTATATCTTGCTCAACTCCGATGTTGAGGTTCCCTCGGTATGGTGCGAACCCCTCTTTGAGGCACTTCGTGATAATGCCGATATTGGGGCGGTGTCGCCTAAAATTTTATCATACAATGAACCCTCAAAGTTCGAATATGCAGGTGCTTCGGGAGGGTATATCGACATCCTCGGTTACCCCTTTTGTCGTGGACGTGTACTCAAATTCAACGAGGAGGATAGGGGGCAATACAATGATGAGAAGGATCTCTTCTGGGTTAGTGGTGCTGCATTTGCTTGCCGTGCCGAAGTTTTCAACGCTTTGGGAGGTTTCGACGAGGATTTCTTTGCCCACATGGAGGAGATTGACCTATGTTGGCGGATGCAACTAAAGGGGTATAGGGTGCGAGTGGTTCCACAAAGTGTTGTATATCACTTAGGTGGAGGAACACTATCCACAGATTCGCCCAATAAAATATATCTAAATCACCGCAATAATTTGGCGATGTTATTCAAATGTGCCCCCACACCACAGCGTATATTGGTCGCTATAGTACGCCCCGTGTTGGATCTTCTCGCTGCGGTGACATACCTAATGAGTGGCAGAGTCAAGAGTTTCTGGGCAGTGTTTCGTGCATACGGGAGATTTATATTGTGGCACGTTGCTCTGCACAAAAAACGAAAAGAGTGTCGTAGAGAGCGCACCGCTGAGTCACAACACATCTATCGAGGCTCTATTGTATGGCGTTATTTTTTGGGACTTCGCCGATATTCGGATCTGTAGGATTCTAATTCCCAAGTAATATTTCAGCCTGTTCAATAGCGGCACTGCTTATCTTTGCCCCCGATATCATTGTGGCTATTTGAGTCACACGCTCCTTAGGGTCAAGGAGTTTGATGTTTGTGCGACCATCTGATTTGTAGACTACAAAATGAGTTTTTCCCTTTGCTGCGACCTGTGGAAGGTGTGTGATATCGACAACTTGCAACACTGAGGAGAGGGAGGAGATAATCTCACCCATGGCATCTGCAATCTGTCCCGACACTCCGGTGTCGATCTCATCAAATATAATTGTTGGGAGGTGCTTATGGCGTGCCAACAGCGATTTTATCGACAACATTACACGTGAAATCTCACCTCCCGAAGCGATCTTTTCAATGGGTTGTGGCGAGAATGATTTGTTGGACGAGAAGAGAAAATCAACATTGTTAACCCCCGTCGCAGATAGTGTATCTCGGCGTGTCACACGAATGTCTATGGTCGATTCACTCATGCCTAACATTTTGAGGGTCAGCAATACAGATTCCGAAAATGCTGTGGCTGCCACCTTGCGGCGTGACTCTATCTGTTGTGCAACCTCCATCGCCCCCTTTTCGCAAGATGTGATCTCTCCTCTCAGTTTTGAGATCTGCTCGTCGCTTCCATTAATGAGTGTGAGTTTTGCGGAGTACTCCTCACGCACCGAGATAAGCTCCTCTAGATCTTTTGCCCTATGTTTTTGGCATAGTGAGTATATCATCCCTAGACGATCGCTGAGAGATTGTAGACGCTCAGGATTACACTCTATGCGTTCGCAATCAGCAGATAAAGAGCCGTTTATATCTTTCAGTTCCGCCAATACGCTCTCTATACGTGATGCATACTCTTCGGCGAGTTGAAATTTCTTTGATATTGTAGAGAGCTCATTCTTTGAATTTTTGAGTTGTAGTAGCACTCCTGACTCTTCACCATCAAGGCGGTTGAGAAGAGTTGCTAACACCTCGTTTATACGATCGGCATTCTCCAATATCATAAGCTCTGCCTCGATCTCATCGACCTCTCCCTCAACTAGTTTTGCCCCATGTAACTCTTCAACTTGATGCGTCAGCCACTCTTGATCTCGTGATATGCGTGCGGCATCATCTTCGAGCTGTGAGAGTTGTGAGCGAAGGTCTATAAGTGTTGTGTAGCGTTTTTTGTAGTTTCGAAGTAGCTCCTCGTTTTGTGCAACAAGGTCAAGTGCATCAATTCGAAATTGTTCGGAACTAAGGATCTGATTTTGGTGCTGTGAGTGTATATCTATTAGCATGGATCCCAGCTCTTTGAGGTCTGCTAATGTCACCGGGATATCTCCTACGAAGGCTCTACTTTTACCCGAAGGTGATATCGTGCGCCTCACGGAGAGCCTCTCCTCCCACTCCCAATCATGCTCTTCGAATAGAGATTCCAACCCTAGGGAGGCGATGTTGAACACTCCCTCAATAACACAACTTTTTGTGTTATCCTTGATTGCTGAGCCATCGTTTTTATTACCCAAAAGTAAGCCCAATGCACCCAGAAGTATAGATTTTCCAGCTCCTGTTTCACCCGTTATGATATTTAGGTGAGGATCTAGTGTCATCTCTAGATGATCTATAAGTGCGTAGTTGTCAACTGTTAAGCTCCGTAACATGATATATTATTGTTGTAATTTTTCGATTTTGTCGACTATCTTTTCTGCCACCTCTCTCTTCGTCATCAGCGGTAACTCTTCGACATCTCCACCCTCGCAGATGAACGACACCTTATTTGTGTCGCCACCAAATCCTGCCCCCTTATCACGCAGAGAGTTAAGCACCACGAAATCAAAACCTTTACGTTTGAGTTTTGACTCTGCATGAGCAAATTCATCGTTGGTCTCCAAAGCAAATCCCACCAATATCTTCTTTCCCTTTTCTGCTCCCAGTGTTGCGGCTATATCTTGCGTACGTTTGAGTTCAATACGAAGCTCTCCATCACCCTTTTTGAGTTTCACATCCGACACATTGAGAGGAGTATAATCCGCCACCGCAGCACACATAACACCACCGTCGGCACTCTTGAATGCCTCGACAGATGCATTGTACATCTCCTCTGCACTGATAACATCAACCCTACGTACTCCACGTGGAGTCGCAAGTGACGTGCGTCCGCTAATGAGAGTCACCTCCGCACCACGTCGTGCCATCACCTCAGCTATTGCATATCCCATCTTGCCTGTGGAGTGGTTCGTGATATATCGCACTGGGTCGATAGCCTCGATTGTCGCCCCTGCTGTCACGATATAGTGCTTATCCTTTAGACTCTTTTTTTTTTGAGAAATAGACTCAATATATGCAAAAATCTCCTCCGGTTCCGACATTCTCCCCTTGCCAATGAGTCCACTCGCTAACTCTCCTGAACCCGGCTCGACAATGTGCACACCACGACTTCGCAGGGTTTCGATATTTTGTTGTGTTGCTGTGTGAGCATACATATCGAGATCCATCGCCGGAGCTACTACCACCTCTGCACGTGCCGACAGATATGTCGTAAGCAGCAAGTTATCTGCCACGCCATGCGCCATTTTAGCCATAGTGTTTGCCGTAGCTGGAGCTATAACCATATAATCTGCCCACTCACCCAAACTAACATGCGAATTCCACTCCCCATTTTCAGGGTTGAAAAACTCCACGAGTATTGGGTTTTTCGAGAGTGTTGCCATTGTCAGCGGGGTGATAAACTGTTTGGCTAGAGGGGTCATTATGACCTTTACCTCGTGACCTGCAACTTTGAATAATCGGCACAGGTGAGCCGCTTTGTACGCTGCGATGCTACCTGTAATACAGAGTAAAATATTCATAATATATATTGTGTCGGTTGTCACCCACAAAGCGTGTGAGTGACATCGTTGTGCTCTATTTTTGTTGTAGGAGAGAGATTAGAATCCCCTATAATATATACGCAAAAGGTGACGTTAGCGAAAAATTTCCCCAACGTCACACCTATATTTCATACCTATTCGTGGTCTTACTTACCCTCTTTGTAGTACACCTCATCTTCGAGGAACTCTTCGGTTGCGATCAACACGGGTTTGGGAAGACGCTCATAGTAGCGTGATATCTCGATCTGCTCATGATTCTCGAATGTCTCCTCCATAGTGTCGGTTGGCGACGAGAAGTCTGCCAACTTGCGTGTAAGCTCTGTCTTTAGCTCGGTTGAGATTTGGTTGGCACGACGTGAGATGATGTTTAGCGACTTGTAGATGTTGCCTGTCTCGTGATCCAAATCCACCAGCTGACGAGTCACGGTGTTGTTAGGAATGTTCTTTTTAATCTCCATTATCTTAATTTAAAAATATTGTTTATAATATGCTTTCACCCTCCACAAGGTCGGTGTTTCTCTTTTCGAGGAATGCCTTCGCATTGTCATGTATGCGGTTTAGATCCTTGACATACTCCGATGTCGGGAACTCCGCCACAAATGTATAGTACATATCGATGGTCGCCATGTAACGATCCACCTCCAATGATGGTATCGAATTTCGAGCCAACTCATACGCCGAAACAACCATGTAATACATAATATTCTCTCGGTTAGTAGATGTCGGATACTCCTTCAATGCATTTCTGAGTGCTACGATTGCCGCTTTATAGTGCCCTGTTTTGTAATATGTATAGGCACTAAGGTATGCTCTGTCGTGAAGTCTTTGTATCAGCTCCTCTTTGATCTCCGTGAACATGTCATAGTTTTCACTTTGGGGGTAGCGAGAGTGGAACTCATCGATACTCGATAGTGCTTGGTGGATATTTGCCGGGTCACGCTCAGGTCCAGGAGAGATGTAGTAGTAGCTGAGTGTCAACATCCCCTCTGCATCTTCCAAGAATGGGCTGCGGCTAAACTGCATTCTGTAGCTGTTGAAGTAGCTAATCGCCGTGTAGTAATCCCCATCTTTAAATTTACACCTTGAGTTGTAGAAAATTATCGAATCCTCACGAGGTGTTCCCATATAGTTTTGCATCACCTTCTCGAAATTTCGAGATGCCTTGCTCCATCGCTCCTCGCCATAGAGTTCCAACGCACGATCGTAGATCACATCTGGATCCTCTTCGTTAAGATACCTTAGAGTATTACATGAGCCAAAGATAACTCCTACGAGTAGGAGCATTACTAGTTTGTATGTTGTGTGCTTCATTGGGGTGATAAAATTCTGCTGCAAAATTAAATATAAATAGTCGAACTCACAAATTATCGAGCTCTTTTCGCTCCTCTAACGTGCGTTATACTCCTCAATCGCCTTGCCGAGCAAGAAAAGTGCACGTTGCAAATCCTCTTTTTTAAGAACGTAAGCAATACGCACTTCATTGCGTCCGAGCGAAGGATCTGAGTAAAAACCTGACGCTGGAGCTAACATTATAGTCTCTCCCTCGTAGTTGAAATCCGACAAGCACCACTCGCAGAACTTATCGCTGTCATCAACCGGAAGGCGAGCAACCGTGTAAAATGCACCCATCGGGATAGGCGAATAGACTCCGGGGATATGGTTAAGACCATCCACCAGACATTTTCTACGCTCGATATACTCCTCATAGCAATCGATCTTATATTCACGTGGTGCATCTATCGACGCTTCGGCAACAATCTGACCTATGAGAGGTGGCGAGAGTCTCGCTTGGCAGAATTTCATCACCGCATTACGCAATGTCTCATTCTTGGTGATAAGAGCTCCGATGCGAATTCCGCACTCCGAGTATCTCTTCGACACGGAGTCTATCAACACAACATTTTTCTCGATGCCTTCCAAATGGCATGCCGAAATGTATGGTGACCCCGTATATATAAACTCTCGATATACCTCGTCCGAGAATAGGAAAAGATCATACTTCTTGACCAGATCACGGATCTGATCCATCTCCTTGCGGGTGTACAGGTATCCAGTCGGGTTGTTGGGGTTGCATATCAAAATACCCTTCGTGCGTTCATTTATCTGCTCCTCGAACGCCTTGATGTTGGGTAGTGCAAATCCCTCCTCGATGGTCGACACCACAGGGCGAATCACAGCACCTGCCGATATTGCGAACGCCATGTAGTTAGCATACGCAGGTTCGGGAACGATAATCTCGTCTCCGGGGTTCAGGCATGACATAAATGCAAACAACACCGCCTCGGAGCCTCCTGTGGTGATAATTACCTCATCGGGAGTAAGTTTGATTTGGTACTGTCCGTAGTACTCCACCAACTTTTTGCGAAGTGAAAGAAAACCATCACTTGGCGAATACTCCAACACCTTGCGATC
>JAWXSU010000031.1:0-13510 GCA_044434245.1 Rikenellaceae bacterium
TGGGAACTCCCCAGGTGTGCCACCCAAGAAGAAGATACCCTCTAGATCCTCCGCACGATACAAAGGTTGAACTTTGATACCCTCTGGAGTCTTCCAAACCAACTTGCGATCGTAGTCGGATCCTTTGAGATCCTTTGTGATTACCTCACGCCACTGCTCTGTCGAGACAGCGGGAAACTCAGCAAACAATCCCTCTGGTTTTGTGTTTGTCATAACTTTATAGAGATTTAGTTAATATTTGTTTTTTAATAATATAGCGTGTAAAGTTAAAAAAACTTTTTTATTTATTTAACATATAATTTAATAAGTATCACCTTTTTACCGAAAATGTGATAAATTATGGGTAAATTATCCCCCATTTTATTCAGGTCCTCTGCGATCGTCGTTATTTTGAATCTTATAATCATTCATATTTGTCGAGGCATTTTTGCCAAAATATCGAAGATTGTAGATAAATTGCACCGTGAAATATCGACCTATTACACTATTTGTATAGTTCTGAGAGTAGTTCGTTCCCGTCGAACGATTGAATGAGCTATTTTGATCCAACAGGTCGCAAACTCCAGCCAACACCTCGCCTCGGCTATTCTTAAAGACCTTCTTACCCACAAACAAATTACACACCAAAGATTGATCGTTATAATCATCCGTGAATCCCAAATATTGATTGTATGTCGCACTTGCTGTGAGGGTGAATTTCAACGGCAACACAAACTTCATATTCGCACTCGCCGATTGGCTAAAATACTCATTTGACGAACCATAAGCACTCGTTGATGTTGTTGCTATATTATATTTTCCGCTCCATTTAAATGTGAAATCCACATTCTCCGAGATGTTACTTCCCAACGTTGCATTGACTGTATAACCCCAATTATCTGAGTTCGTGAGATCTCCTCCCTCGATAGAACCATCGCTCTGCACCTCGCCTCCAATGATACTTGGCTCGATTGAGTACGACACCCCTGCTCCGATATTAAAGTTACTCTTTATGAGGCTAATAGGGAATCCATAAGTGAAACGTGACGAGAACTCCCAATAGTTATCAAGATTTGCATAGGTGGTGTATTGCAACGGCTCGTAGGTTGTAGTTTCACCTCCGCTTTCGATTGTGATCTCCCCCGGATCATATACTATATGGTTACCAATATTATTCATCGTGAGACGAGCCCATCCCATAATCATAAATGTACTTCCCTTCTCTAGGTTCGAACGTGTATATTGAACATAAAATCTATTCGAATACGATGGGTCAAGATCGGGGTTACCTTTGGTCATATAGTTACCAATATTGTAGATATCCTGCAACTTGCTTATCGCGGGGTTCGAGGTGTAGGAGTTCAACCTAAACTTCATCGAATTCTCTTGATTGAAGTTGATATTCGCCATCGAGAAGTATGTGAAATTCGAGAATCTCCTAGATGGACTATCCGAACCATCGCTATTTACGACATTGCTACTGAGCAGCGAATTTTCGTAATATCCCTTCACTACAAAATTGGTTTTCTCCTTAGCGTATCGGAATCCCACTCCCGCCTTATTTACATCGTAGCGGCTATCCGAAAGACTTGTACCATCGGTATTTATGACCAAATTTTCGAAATTATCATCCGTAGTGTAGGTGGTAGTATTTGCCTCTTGATAGGTGTTTTCATATTTATAGTTCACACTCAGCGACCACTTCTGTGAGAGTGGCTCCATATACATCAAATCACCCTTGATCTTTTGGTTTAACGACCCCACATCCTTGTTTTGGTAGCGTGCTGTTGCCTCCCACACATCGTCTACTTTGGAGTATGTGTAATCTTGCCAATCATAGTCGTTCGAGTAGTCGTTGAGGCTATAGTAACCACTGAATGTTATGAGTCGACCCTTAGAATCCAACTTCGCTCGATAGTTAACTCCCGTGCTGACATTGAATCCACTCCAGAATCCATCCGACATACTCGAAATGTCACGATATCCATCTGTATATCCATCACTTACACTATATCCATCACCCGATCTTTCTCCCGTAGTTACGGTGAAAGGGTCGTTAGATTGGAAACTTATCGAGGGGCGAATCATCACCGATTGCGACTCATTGATCTTCCAATCCACACGTCCATTGAGTCGATGGTTAAGATTGCGAGTATCCGACACCGCAACAGTTTGATCCATATACTCCGGATCATCATACCATTTGGTGAGCTCCTTTTCGTTGTATGTATTTGTTCCATTATAGAAGTAGCTAGCCTGCAACTTCACCTTATCCTTCTCGCCAAAGGTGTCGGAGTAGTTGAGACCTATGGCATTAACCACCGACACTCCCGGTTGATTCTTCACCATAAAACTGCTCGATGAGCTGTCGCTATCGTCCGATGTACCCATAATATCCTCAAACGAGAAGTTCGTTTGGTTGAGATTATTGAACAGAAATATTACTGATAGTCGGCGTGCATTATCAAATAAATTCAAGTTTCCTCCCACCAAATATTTGCTAGGATCAACCCCATCCGAGGGTGATGGCTCATAAGCATATCCGGCATATAATTTACCAAATACACCTTTGCGCATACTCTTGTGCGTCACGATATTTATCGCCTTTGAGCTATCTCCATCGTCCACTCCCGACAGCTCTGCGTTGTCGCTAAGTTTATCATACACCTCGATATTTGCAACCACCTCAGCAGGCAGTGATTTGAGTGCTGTAGCTACATCGCTACCGAAAAACTCCTTTCCATCGACAAAGATCTTAGTCACCTCTTCACCCTGTGCCGACACCGTGCCATCTTCGATTGTGATACCTGGCATCTTCTGGATCAAATTCTCCACATCGGCATCTACGGCGACCTTAAATGACGATGCACTATAATTCAGTGTGTCACCCTTTTGCGATGCTCGAATTGCCTTCACAACCTTCACAACCGCCTCGATTTCGGTCGACGAAAGAGTCATTGCGATTGGGGGGATTGTCACCGTGCCACTAGTGACGGAGAAACTCTTCACCACATTGTTGTAGCCTAGGAATGTGATCCCCAAATTATACTCTCCTTTCGATAGACGAGCAGTTACGAATGCTCCATCAACATCTGTAGAGTAGTAAGTTTTATCCTCTGGGTTAGTTGCAGATGAGATCTCAACCACCGCACCAATCACAGCTTGTCCCGTGTCGGCATCGGTCACAACACCCTTTGCGTTTCCACTCTGTGCAAAGAGGTTAAGTGTCGTTAACAGTAAAACTGCGAGAGTTATTAATGTCTTTCTTTTCATTGTTTTGGTTTGATAATATAAGTAGTGTGTGTTTTTAAGTCTCTCTTTATTGCTCCTCCGTATACCACGACGCATACATAGAGTAGTCTGTGGCGATACGTTTTATGATCTCATCTCTCTGCTCTGGGGTCACATCCTTAACCCTCTTTGCAGGAACTCCCGCATACACGGAGTTGGATTCTAGTTTCGCATTGGATAGTACCAACGAATTTGCCGCAACAATACATCCCGTTGCGACCACCGCATTATCCAATACCGTAGCCCCCATACCGATGAGGCAATTATCCTCGATCACTGCACCATGGATTGTAGCGTTATGCCCCACCGAAACATCACTTCCGATGTGTGTTTGCGAGGGGTTTTTGCTCTCAGAGTATAGTGTATGGATCACCGTACCATCTTGAATATTAGTTCTATCTCCGATCGTTATCGTGTTGACATCGCCACGCAACACCGCTCCATACCATATCGAGCAATCTCGTCCGATCTTAACATCTCCGATTATCGTTGCGCTCTCCGCCAAAAATGTATTCTCTGCGATTTGAGGCGTAAAGCCTCTAACTGTTTTTATAAGTGCCATATATATGTATCTATTTTCTCTCTTCCTCTTTTACCTCTCCCCACAACTCCTCCATCTGCTCCAACGTAAGTTCCGAGATTGACTTTCCTCCCCTCTCTGCCAAATCCTCCATAGCGTTGAAACGAGATATAAATTTACGGTTCGTGCGCTCCAATGCCGCCTCGGGGTCGACGCCATAAAGCCTTGACGCATTGACCAGTGCGAAGAATAGATCTCCGAATTCACCCTCCAGTGCATCTTGATCTTTGGATGCGATCTCCGCCTCGATCTCCACAACCTCCTCTTTGACCTTCGCCCAAACATCCTCCTTTTGCTCCCAGTCGAAACCCGCAGATGCCGCTTTGCTTCCTATACGTGTTGCCTTCACCATCGAGGGCAGAGAGCGTGGAACTCCCCCCAAAATCCCTTTCTTGCGGAGTTTTTTGCGAAGTTTAAGCTCCTCCCAGTTGTGTTTCACCTCTTGTGTTGTTGTCGCTATCACATCTCCATAGATGTGTGGATGTCGATACTCCAACTTATCACACAGAGCCTCCGCCACATCGCCCAAATCAAACGACTCCTGCTCCTCGCCCAAGCGTGAGTAAAAGACCACATGCAGCAGCAGGTCTCCCAGCTCCTCCTTAATATCAGCCATATCTCCACGACCGATTGCGTCGACAAGTTCAAACGTCTCCTCAATTGTTTGGTTGCGCAGCGATTCGAAACTCTGCTCTCGGTCCCATGGACACTTTTCGCGCAGCTCCCCCATCATTTTGATTAGACGACTCAACGCCTCTAATTTCCTCTCCATCTCGATAAATTTAATTATCGGCACTGAATTTGCTCCTCTCCACAACAGGTAGGGTTGGGATTAAGATATTCAATACCTTCTTTATTTGGATATGCTTACACACATCTTTCTGTTTATTTTCTGTTTGCACACTCCTCAACCCTACCTTTTTTAAAGGTAAAATATCGAGCTGCCAAATAACTATACACCGCCGTCACCACCGACGAAATCATCTTGGCAGGTGTTGCCCACACACCAAAATGTTCCACCAAAAGTTTCAAACCCACATAGCTGATAACAAGCGACCCCACAATCGAAAGTGCATATTTCGCCACCTGCACTCGTGCACGTTGCTGGGTGGACTCAAATGCCACATATCTATTCAACCAAAACCCCGTCAAAAAGGTTATCGGAAATACAATTATCATAGCCAAGATATGAGGTGAAATTGTCACTACTCCAAAATCAAAAAATCTGTGTCCTACAATATAGTTGTACGTAACAAAATATAGCACCCAATCCAACACAAAGTAGTTCCCCACCCCACACGCCAAATATCTAAAGGTGTGTCGTGGCAAGAACTTCGCAACCGCCGGTATATAAAATAGATCCACAAAACGGGTTATTCCCCCCGCAAAGAGACTATTTACCGCCCCTCTTATCTTCGCTATCCCCATCCGACTACTCTCCACGACGCTTATGAATCCACAAATCGGTGTAAATATCTTTGTTTCTCTCAATAAAATCTTTGCTACTTCCGACATCCTCCGATTCGAAGATACTCACCATAAACATCTTACCAAAAGGACGAACTCTAGCTATCACCTCACTATTGGCATCATACGCTAACTGCGCACCCTTTTGTGCATTCTCCTCGGTCGAGAATACGCCATACACCACCCTGTAACGTCGACTTTCAACCTCCGGAGGTGGCAATGTACATATTAACTGCTGCGCTGTATCCACCTCCTCTATCTGTGTCTCAACAAGTTGTTCCGATTCAACGAGGGGGTACTCAACCACAACCTCATTATCTATTTGCTCTACAATTTCTGACCCCTTCGATAGGTAGACCTGCTGCACCAAGTAGTTGGCCGCAACTCCCACAACGGCACACACCGCAATAGATGCCGCTATCCATATCCAACCCCCTCTGCGTTTTTTGAGTTTAAGGACTCTATACGACTCGGGATTTAACGTCATCTCTAGCGACGATGCAATATTGAAATTTTTATTTACAATCTCTCCAACCCCCTCAATTACTGCTCCATTAGCTCTTTTGACCTCCTCAAACCACTTCGCATACAACCTCTCTGCGGTAGCGTTATCGCACCTCCCCACTGTCATTATTACCTCAACCAATGAGACTCCCTTTTGTTGCGAGCTATACTTAACAACATATTTGGGTGGCGTAATCTTGCGCCCCGAAGAGGCGACCTTCGACGGCAAAGAATCAACATAGAGTGTCCCTAACGAGGGTAGGTATATTGCCTGCGATTTTAACAATGTGTCGGCTACAATTTTATCTATCTGAGCCGTAAGGTTGGTTTTCTGCTTCATGGTATGCTCTATTTTTTGGTTAGATCTAGCGGTTGTGGGTTGGCGTATGCTCGATAGAGCATGTAGAATCCGAGTATCACAAATGGGATACTGAGCCATTGCCCCATATCAAGTATCATCCCCTCCTCGAAATCCACTTGTGTAGTTTTAATAAACTCCAACCCAAAGCGTGTAAGGAATGTGCCGAGTAGTCCCACTCCAAATATTGCACCCGGGTGTTTGCGTCCTGCATCATAACGATAGTACATCACACACAATATCACAAATGTCACGAAGTAACATGCCGCCTCATAAAGCTGCGTGGGGTGGCACGCCAACGGAGCGAAATCGTTATTCCACGTGCGAGAACGTAGGAATTTAAAACCCCAAGGCATCTCTGTAGCCTCGCCAAATATCTCTGAATTAAAGAGGTTTCCGAGTCTCACCGCAGCACCTCCAATCCCCACAGGGATCATAATACGATCCAAACTCCAAATATACGGCAGTTTCCATTTCCTCGAAAATAGCCACAACCCCGACAGCAATCCTAGTGCAGCACCATGACTCGCCATGCCTCCATTACGGATTTCGGTGATTATCTTCCATGGCGCAATCAAGTAGACTTCAGGCTCGTAGAATATGCAGTGTCCCACACGAGCACCAAGCATTGTGGCGAGTGTACCATATATAAATATCGACTCCGAGATCTCTTTTTTGAGCCCCTCACGGCTACAAAAATTATCGAAGAACTTAGCACCCATAAGTATTGCCAAAGCCCACATTACACCATAGTACCTGATTTCGAGCCCCCCGATAGAGAAGAACACGGGATCCCAATCCCATTCGACAATTAGCGAAGAAAACATAATTCTTAGTTTTATCTGTTGATGTAGCCCTCCATAAGGCGAGCGATATATTTACCGATGATATCGAACTCCAGATTCACCTCCGTACCCACTGTAAATGCATGGAAGTTAGTGTGTTCGTATGTATAGGGGATAATCGACACCCTAAAACTTGTGGGCGTCGAGTCGCACACGGTGAGCGACACCCCATTAACAGTAATAGAGCCCTTCTCCACAGTACAATTACCTGGGGTGAGAGGCTCATATTCGAAGGTGTAGTTCCAACTACCCTCCGCATCTTCTATTTTGGTGCATGTTGCACGTTGGTCGACATGACCTTGAACGACGTGACCATCGAGCAGAGCATCTGGGCGCATTGCACGCTCCAGGTTTACCTCATCTCCGATTTGCAAAAAACCGAGGTTGCTCTTTTCGAGTGTCTCCTTCATAGCAGTCACAGTATAGGTGTTGCCTTCGATCTTTACGACCGTAAGGCATACACCATTATGTGCAATGCTCTGATCAATTTTGAGTTCCGACGCAAAGTCAGACTCCAAAGTGAAGTGTTTGTTTTGTTGCTCACAGGTGATCTCCACCACCTTCGCTAAGCTCTCTACAATTCCTGAAAACATATTTTTCGTTTTAATATGTGTCAAGAATCTTTACCAGAGGCTCAACACATTTAGTTAATCATAATCTTTGCCGAGACTTTGTATACCATCTCAACATCTGTACGATTGACAAAAATATCGTTGTATTTCACGCTATCTGCAGAGACCAATTTCAACACATCTCCATAAGCGACATCCTCAGCGACATTGTTATCAAAACATACAATACGCAAAGTTACAACATTTTTAGTTAAGATCACATACTCTCCGCCAGGAATAATCGTTTCTGGTAGAATCTTTTTCAAAAGTACGATAGTATTAGATGGAATAATATCCCCCATCGCACGCCCCGAATACATCATAGCGAGGTCTCCATCAACATGCATCGGCATCGCCATTATCGACATTGGATCTAGGTTCTCGACATCACGAATGTTGCTCTCGACATCTACGTTATAGAATGGAATACCATCTCCGGCGATCTCCGGCTCAGCGAACATTTGCCCCTCGCCCGTGAGTAGCCACAATAGATTAATTTCAGGGAATGACTTAACGATCATATCCGCCAAATTGCGTGATATTCCGTTGTTGCCTCTCTTGATCTGATAGAGGTTCTCACCTCTAAGGAGTCCGATGTGGCGTGCAAAATAGTTCGTAGACATATTAGCCCACTTAATCACACTCTCCAATCTCTCCCAATTTGTTAACTTTTGTATTGTCATTTTTTTGATCTATTAAAAAATTTTTACATCTTTGTACCTGAAATGAGGTCTCGTAGTTCAATGGATAGAATATAAGATTCCGGTTCTTACGATGAAGGTTCGATTCCTTCCGAGATCACACCCACATTTTCAACTCCGAAAGGAGAATATACTATACACTTTTTCTATTTTCTATATCATTTCAAGTCGCAAAGGTAACACAAAAAAACGAAAGTTTATGTTATTTATTGTGCAATAACATACAATTATATTAAAAAGATTGTAGTTAATCGTTTGCAATTACATTAATTACCACCGGATTATGGTCTGAATTTTTAAATCCTAAATCCAAAGTTTTGCACTCTAATATCCTCCACGATGTTGATAAAACAGCAAAATCAATAACTGAGGTGGTGCTACGCCATGTTGTGTATGGGCAGTCCAAAAACCGAACGGTTTCAGAGTTTTCTCCATAGTGAGCACTAAACCCATCGGGAAAATTCCCCCGCTCAAGTGGCAGTGGCGTGAAAAATTCATTCTCCATAGCACCCTTCGAGGGGGTATAACCGGGTGGTGTGCTATTCCAATCACCCGCCGTGATAACACTCTTTTGACCCTGCAATATATTGCCAATATATTGAATTTCGCACTCTCGCATACCTCCCGTATCAAATGCGGTATTATGGGTGTTATTTACCCATAATACCCCCCCATTTTGCGCCTTTATCCCCACGGCAAGCATACATCTTTTAAGGTCAAAAAGCCTATTTGGAAGATCCGGGATAGTTGGATATTGCCAGCGCACCGATTCAAAAATTTGATATTTCGACAATGTCATAACCCCCGACTTCACACCCCCCATCGGCTCCGAAATTGGGACGGGAACAAATGGCGATGAGTAGTTGAGTGCCACAGCGTAGTAGGGGTAGTCGACCAAAGCCTCACATATGCGCTCCTGCTGATTGACATGGTAGCTACGATGAGAGTCGAAATCCACCTCCTGCAGGAGAATAAAATCGGCATAGTCGAACTTTCGTAGCTGCGCAATTATTGCATCAAGATTCTCATTTGCTCGCTGCTCGCTGGTGCGAGTCTTCGTACCTCCATCATAAAAGAAATCCATATCGTCGCCCAAACCGGCGTAACCGATATTCCAAGTCACGATGGTTAGTGTGTCGGGAAGATTCACCGCTCCCACATCAAAGCATCGCCGCTCAACATCTTTGGGTCGCCACTCGGTGATGAGCAACGCTGCGAAAAGTAGCGACACAACAACCACTACACCACACAATATTTTAACAACTCTTTTCATATCAACATTTTTAGGGGAGAAATTAGAACTCCCCTTTATACTCTTTGCATGACTTTTGCAAAGCTATAAAAAAAATCTTAGAATCATGCAACTAAAATCTATCACTCCTCACCTTGCGCTGCTGGGTACTAATTTGGTATGGGCTGTGGCATACCCTATGTACCACATGGTGCTGCCTCATCACATTTCACCCCTCGCCATCCTCACCGCCACTCTCATTATATCGGCTCTCATGTCGCTTGTCCCGATGTTGTGGGAACCCCACGAGAGGGTCTATCGAGGCGATATACTAGCTTTGGTGGGAGGTGCGATACTTATCGCCGTTGTGCGCAAAGGATTGTTGATATTTGCCCTCTCTAAAACCACCCCTATTGATGGATCTATAATCTCGACATTCACCCCCATCGTTGTGTTGATAATATCTATTTTAATTGGCATCGAGCGTTTTGGGGTCAAAAAAGCTGTAGGGTTACTCCTTGGTCTTGCAGGTGCAATAGGCGTGATACTCACGAGCAGCACATCGGCATCCAACCCCACGGGGCAGATTGCAGGAAATATCATGGTGTTGTGTTGTGCTATAATCTCTGCGATATATATGGTTTGGTTCAAATCTCTTCTTAAGAGGTACTCCCCCAACACCATCATGAGGTGGGTATTTTGCGTCGCAGCTGTGGCGGTAACCCCTTTTGGACTTAGAACACTACTCGAAACCAACTTCGCCGCCATGCCTCCACATATCCTTGCCGCTACCCTTTATGTTATGATTCTGCCGACATATATCCCCAATCTGCTACTCAACTACGCTTTGGAGTATGTACAACCCACCGTGAGTGGAACATACACATACCTGCAACCCATAGTTGCCGGAGGAGTATCCATGGCTCTACACCTCGACACCCCACGTTGGGAGACTATAATTTTTGCTGTTCTGATATTTTTAGGTGTCGGGGTCGTTATCCGCTCCTACGACAAGGGTTAGAGCAGTGGTGTCACTGCATCGGAGGTTGCATTAAAATAGTCGAAGAGTACTTTGGCACGACTCTTTCCGACAACTGCCGACAACTCTTCGAGGGTTGCTTTTTTAATTTTGCTCACAGTTTTGAAGTGCTGTAGCAGTGCTGTACGGCTCTTTACCCCCACCCCCTCGATGTTGTCGAGTTCGGAGTTTATGAAATTTGCGCTGCGCTTTTGTCTATGAAAAGTTATACCAAAACGGTGAGCTTCGTCACGTAGGTGACAAATAACCTTCAGCGGCTCTCCCGTACGGCTAAGGTAGTATGGCAGTGAATCATTGGGGTAGAACACCTCTTCGATACGTTTTGCAAGCCCCACGATGGGTAGCTTATCCTCTATTCCCAAATCGCACAACACTCCATAAGCACTCGAAAGTTGCCCCTTACCACCATCTACAACAACCAAATCGGGGAGCTCTCGCCCCTCATCTATCATTCGAGAGTAACGCCTCCCCACAATCTCACGCATCGAGGCGAAATCATCTGCCCCGATGACACTTTTTATATTAAAGTGTCGATACTCCTTGCGTGAGGGTTTTCCATCTCGAAACACAACACATGACGCTACGGGGTTTGTACCCTGCAAATTGGAGTTGTCGAAACACTCAATATGTCGAGGCTCTCGATCTAAATGAAGCTCACGTTGCATCGCAGCCATAACTCTATCGGTGTGACGCTCTGGGTTTTTGATCTCCATATTTTTGAGTTGCTCGGCTCGAAATAACCTCGCACTTTTCAACGAAAAATTAAGCAGCTCGAACTTCTCGCCCCGCTTGGGAGTTGTAAACGTCACCCTATCAAATAGTTGCGCAGCGGAGGGGATAGCAGGTACTATAACCTCTCGGGCGAGATTTTGCTCTGTGCGTTCAAGAATTTGAATTATCGCCTGCGAGAGAATATCCTCAACAGCGGTGTCGATACTAATATTTAATTGCACAGTGTAGAGTCCCACAATAGAGCCGTGGCGAATACGCAGATAGTTGCAAAATGCACTATCTGTATCCTCCATAAGGAGCGAAAAAATATCGGTATCGACAATTTTTGAACTCACAATCACGGAGCGATGCGTATAGTTTTCCAGAGCCGCAAGACGCTGTTTGTAGCGTTGCGCCATCTCGAATTTAAGCTCCGCTGCGGCACGTGACATCTCCTCTTCGAGGTGTCGACGCACAGTGCGCAAGTCGCCCTTAAGAACCGATGTTGCCATGGCGACATATGCGGAGTACTCCTCTTCGCTTTGTGCCCCGATGCAGGGTGCATGGCAGTTGCCGATGTGATATTGCAGACACACGCCATATTTGCCTCGTGCGATGGCTACATCCGAGAGATTGAGTTTGCAGGTGCGCAACGGAATAACATCACGTATAAACTCCAACACGGCACGCTGCATCGCTATTGAGCTGTAAGGGCCAAAGTATTGCGACCCATCTCGTTTGAGTTGGCGGGTCGATATCACACGCGCAAAAGGCTCTTTGAGCAGAGCGATCCATGGGTATGTTTTGTCATCTTTGAGGAGTATATTGTACTTTGGCTGCAACGATTTTATCAATGAATTTTCGAGCAGCAGAGCATCGCCTTCGGTGTCGACTTCGATATGTTTGACATCGCATACCTGCTTAACTAGCAGTTGAACTTTGGCACTATGATCTTTGTTGGTGACAAAATATGAGGCGACTCTACGGCGCAAACTTTTAGCCTTGCCGACATATATCACATCGCCTGATTTGTTGAGAAATTGATACACGCCAGGGGCAAGAGGTAGTGCCGCAACCAACTCTTTAATTTTTTGACTTTGTGTGTCCATACAACAAAATTAACAAAAATCGTGAAAAACAAACTATTAGTATATAAAAAAATGGGTGTTGTACACAAAATCGTTGAAAAATATAAAATAAAATTGTAACTTTGTGACAAATATTAATCACTAAAAAATATATTATGAATGTAAAATTTTACTTTTTAACTCTTGTGGCTGCTCTTTTGGCAGTTAGCTGTGTTGATAGTAGTTACGATCTTTCGAAGGTCAGCACAGACGACTTCGTGATTGGAGATGACAACTCGGAGTTCGAGGTTCCTGTTGCAACAATCACTCTCACTAGCGACAACCTTCAAAGCGGCAGTTCATCATCGGGGGGTGCGTTGTCACTCTCGAATGTCGAAGTTGCTACACGTGCGTCTCTAGATGATGTTACATTTACAGATATCTTGGAGCTTATCAATGCATTCCTTCCAAGCGGTGAGAGCGTAGATATCGCAAATCTAACTGACGAATCAACAAAAGAGGAGGAGGTTACATCACTTGTTGAGATGCTAATCGACGAACTTATGACTAGAGACAGCAAGTGTGCTGATCTAGCAGCTGTACTACACAGCTATGTTGACGATATCGAAAACGCATCTGAGATTTCGGAAGTATTGGATTACCTCGACATCGACACCACAGCAGACAAAATCACAGAGAGCGAAATATATGACGCTCTTATCGATCTACGTAGCACAGATCCAGATGATATCGAGGAGTTTAAGGAACTTTTGGTTGCTGCAATCCTTGAGAATCTTATTGTTGATTTGACGGAGTATACTAATATCACAGTCGAGGAGAATATCGATCCGATCTCAATCCCTTCGGATGTGATAGACATCATCTCGAATAACACGGAGGGGGCAAATAACTCATTGAGTGTTGTTATCACAATCGAGCATAACTTCCCATTCACATTCGAAATCGAGGCGATCGAACTTGTCAACTCATACAGCACACCAACTGTCAAGTATCTATATGTTACTCAAGCAGGTGAGGAGTCATACAGAAACGAGATCGACATAGATGAGCTAACATCAATCCTTGAGGCTGGTAATGGCGCAACAATCTCGACAGGCATCAACCT
>JAWXSU010000032.1:0-13287 GCA_044434245.1 Rikenellaceae bacterium
GGTATCGACAATATCGACGAGATCATCGAGGCTTCTTACGCTATCATGGTAGCTCGTGGAGATATGGGTGTTGAGCTTTCAGCAGAGAAGATCCCAGGAACTCAACGTATGATCGTCGAGAAGTGTATCGCGGCTAAGCGTCCTGTAATCATCGCAACTCAAATGGTTTACTCTATGGTTAACTCTCCACGCCCAACACGTGCGGAGGTAAGTGACGTTGCGAGTGCAATCTATGAGCGTACTGATGCTATCATGCTTTCTGACGAGACTGCTACAGGTAAGTACCCTGTTGAGGCAGTTAAGACAATGGCTAAGATCGCTCGTGAGATCGAGAGTGATGAGGGTCAATTCCCTCCAATGGTTGATATGACAATGGTATCGGTAAACCACGAGATCACAGCTCAGTTGGCTCGTTCAGCTGTTCGCTCTTGTACTAACCTTCCGATCAAATATGTAGTATTGGATACTCACACAGGTCGTACAGGTCGCTACTTGTCTGCATTCCGTGGACTTAAGAGTGTAGTTGCAGTATGTTACACTAAGCCAGCACAACGTATCTTGGCTCTATCGTATGGTGTTATTCCAATCCTTAGAAACCAAAACGATAACAAGTACCACTTCTTGGCAGACGCTATGGAGTATATCAATGAGCACAACCCATTGGAGTCATCAGATTTGTTGGCGGTAGTTGGTGGTAGCTTCGGTTACGGAAAGGGTGGATCTTATGTTGAGATCGCAACTGTTTCGGACATCACAGCTCGTAACAACTCTATGAAGTAAGACTCTCTGAGATATAGAGATATAAAAATCCCCTTTAGCGGTCGCTAAAGGGGATTTTTATGTAATTATAAACGTGAGTTACTATCCTTCATGATAAGCGATGCCGCACCAATAATTGCGATGTTGCGATCTTGAATTCCACTTGGAAGGAGTCTGATTTTACCTTTGTATGCAGGGAACAGATTCTCCTCCATATATTTACGTGTTGGGGCAAATATCAACTCCCCAGCTTTTGCCAATCCTCCAAATATTATCACCGCTTCGGGAGAGGTGATAGTTGCGATATTAGCTATTGCTGCGCCGAGAATCTCCCCCGTGTATCTAAATATTTCGAGAGCTAAGGGGTCCCCATCGTTTGCGGCACGAGAGATCATCGCCGAGTCAAACTCCGAGAATGGAATCTGTCGCAGTGGACTATCACCACGGTATGTCGCCATCATCTCGAACGCCGTACGCTTTATACCTGTGGCTGAGACATAACACTCCAGACACCCTTTTTTTCCACATCCACACTCTCTACCTCCGGGAATTACGGTCATATGTCCCATCTCTCCGGCAAAGCCATCGTGTCCATATATCAACTCTCCTCCCGCCACAAATCCTGATCCAAGACCTGTCCCGAGAGTTACCATCGCAAAATCTTTTAATCCTCGTGCGTTTCCAAATATCATCTCACCAATGGTTGCAGCATTGGCGTCGTTTGTCATATGTATATTCTCTATCTCAGGGAAATACGCACCTAAATCCCTACAGAGGTGAAATATACGCTTAGACTCATCACCTCCAGCAGAACTATATTTCCACAAATTTGCAGGTTGTTCGATGGTGCCCATGTAAAAATTTGCATTGGGAGCTCCGATGCCGATACCTACTATTTCAGCCTCAAAATCAAGTGTTTGAGCTGCACCCTTCATCGCAATTGCGAGATCCTTGACGTATGATGAGTAATCCTCAAATGAGGGGTATGCACGAGTCGAAACAACACCTTCTGCGAATATATCGCCATTGGTATCTACCAACCCAAAAGCACTATTTATGCCACCAATATCAACTCCAAATATTAACTTTTTCATCTTTTTGCACTATCTTTTCATTGATAAAACTCTATATTGCCACCCTGCGAGAATCTCGTTCATCTCCTCTGGAAGGTGAAAATCCTCCCCCGTAAGGGCATCTTTATAGTCACCTGCATATATTCCCGTGTTGTAGCATGAATATATGGTATATGGCGACAAGTTCATGATTGCGATAATTCGATCAGCCGCAGTCTCTCTTACGAGTACCAACAAGCAATCCTCAGCATTATTGTTTATGGTGCACCACACACCTCCATGCTCACCCGCTTTGAGCGAAGTGTGAGAGTGTTTCATCTCGATAAGTTTTGAGAAAAATGCTGTCGCCTCGTTTGCTTTGTATGTAGGTATTGGATCTCGATCGAAAAATTCGAAAGAGTGGTCATACCCAACCTCTTGACCTGTATATATCAGAGGCATAGAGCCCGGAACGAGGAACGAAAATATATTCATCACCTCCAATGCATCACCAAATCGAGACTGCTCTGTTCCCTGCCATGAGTTCTCGTCGTGGTTAGATGTGAAACTCATCTTCATCGCCCATCGTGGATATTGCGATTGCGATCTGTAGAGGTACTCTTTTATTGCATCAGCACGTCTATGCCCTTGCGCAACATCACACATTATATGGTGTAGCTCCCAAGCGTAGCACACATCAAATGCACGATCAAAAAGGTTTGTCTCCTCCGCCTCTGCGAGCATAAATATATCGGGCTTTATGGCGTGCAAAGCGACAGATACCTCCTGCCAAAACTCAATAGGCACAAGCATCGCCATATCGCAACGGAATCCATCCACACCTCTATTGACCCAGAATTTCATAGCATCAATTTGCCCCTGCCACACATCGTGGTTTGCGTAGTTTAACTTTGCAGTGTCACTCCAATCCCATGGCACTAGAGCCTCTCCATTTTCATCTCTTTCGTACCAATCGTCGTTACACTCGGTGATCCACTTAGCATCACGTGCCGTATGGTTTGCTACCCAATCAAGGATAACTTTCAGTCCCAATGCATGCGCCTGGGCAAGCAGAGCATCGAAATCTTCTATAGTTCCGAACTCGCTATTTACTGCGCAATAGTCTGCAATAGAGTAATACGAACCTAATGTTCCTTTGCGTTCAACTTCACCTATAGGGTATATTGGCATTAACCATATAACATCAATGCCCATATCTTTCAGAAATTTCAATCTCTTGGTAGCCGCCTTAAGAGTGCCCTCTTTAGTGAGTTGGCGGACGTTCATTTCATAAAGTGTTGCGGAGTAACTCCACTGTGGGTGTATCATCTTTTCAAAAATATTTTTAAGTAATTGATAGTTACAAATATAATAAAAAATATGGGAGTTTAATCATAATTCTCAATCTAAATCGTTATATTTGCAATGTTTCTGCGCTTGCCGTGGGACGACACAGACCTTAGGAGTATTTTTTTTAATGAATATATTTACACGTATATCTTCCGCATGGCGCAACTTTTTTAGACGTCGCCGCCTATCGCTACAGAACTCTTCCGATAATCGGGTGGAGTGGTATACGCATATCTCACCTGTGAGCCTCCTTTTGGCTTTTATATCATACACATCGCTCATATTTATTGTGGTGCTAACACTCGTCGGCTACTCACCTATATTGGAGGCGTTGCCGGGATATCGCTCCGACATATCGAAGTCTCGTGATATAATGGTGGAAAACATCCTTCGTATCGACTCTATGGAGCGTGTAATCAACGATATGATGCTCTACAATGACAACATCTCGCTAATCATGGAGGGACGCACCCCCGTTGTGCGAAGCAGCCAACTTAGTGATTCTGTACAGCTCAACAAAACGATGGTCGCACCCAACGATGCTGACTCTGCGCTACGTCGAGAGATGGAGGGCGAGGGTGATTATAGCCTCAAACGTGCCCAACTCAACAACACATCCATGCGAATGCTCTCACCCATGGAGGGTGAAATATCGATAGGCTTCGACTTGGCATCGGATGCAAGATCTATAAAACTCACATCAAACGGAGGTGAGTCTAAAGTGTTCGCTACGGCAGGAGGAGTTGTTATATTTTCGCTATGGAGTCCCGAAACAGATTATATGATAGGTGTACAACACACCAAAGGATTGGTCTCGATATATAAATTTTTGACACAATCGCTCGTCGAAAGAGGCGATATAGTCAGAGGTGGAGGGGTCATAGGTTACTCTAGTGCTCAGGGGGAGCTCGAATTTGAATTGTGGGAAGATGGAGTAGCTGCAAATCCCGAAAATTATATTATATTTTAGAGATGAATAGGATTAAACAACGCATTACAATATTAGGTTCAACAGGCTCAATAGGTGTGCAAACACTCGATATTGTTCGTGAGAATCCCGAAATGTTTGAGGTGGTGACGCTCTCCGCAAATAGAGGTTGGGAGGAGTTGGCTCGTCAAGCTATAGAGTTCGATGTCGACTCGGTGGTGATATGTGATGATTCTCTATACTCTCCTCTTTGCGACGCATTGTCGGGATATGACACCAAGGTGTATAGCGGAGCAGATGCATTGGAACAGATTTGCCGCAACTCCGAAGTTGATGTTGTGGTGAATGCACTTGTGGGATATGCCGGCTTGCGCCCCACAGTGGCGACACTCGAAACGGGGAAGAAGTTGGCTCTGGCGAATAAAGAGTCGCTGGTTGTGGGGGGTGAATATGTGATGAAACTCGCTCTTCAACGAGAGGTTCCGATTCTACCTATCGACTCGGAACACTCCGCAATTTTTCAATGCCTCATGGGAGAAAGTGCCCCTCTCAGACGAATTATTTTGACATGTAGCGGCGGTTCGTTTAGAGATTACAAGCGTGAAGAGCTAGCCAATGTTACAATCAAAGAGGCTCTCAACCACCCTCAATGGAGCATGGGGGCAAAAATCACCATAGACTCTTCGACACTGGTCAACAAAGGTTTTGAGGTGATCGAAGCGCACTGGCTATTTGGGATTGATGCTAACAGAATAGATGTTATCCAACATCCACAATCCGTGGTACACTCCATGGTGGAGTTCGAAGATGGAGCTATCAAGGCGCAACTCGGAACTCCCGATATGCATATGCCAATTAGTTTAGCGTTGATGTTCCCTAGTCGTGCCTCTCGTCCATCGGAAAGTTTCAGTTTTTTGGATAATCCTACACTTTCGTTCGAGGCGGTGGATAGGGTGAAATTTCCGGCATTGGATCTTGCTTACGACTGTTTGAGGCGTGAGGGTACAGCGTCGTGTGTTATGAATGGTGCAAATGAAGTTGCGGTGGCGGCATTCTTAGCGGGGAGATGTGGCTATCTACAAATTGTTGAGAGCATCGAATATGCCCTTGCAAAGTGCGATTTTCAACACAATCCATCGCTCGAAGATTATGCCCTTGCAAATGAACAGTCTCGAAGGTTGGCGGCTGAGTATTTGAAAGTATAAAACAAAAAACAAAATCAAATATGGAAATTTTAATCAAGGTAGTACAATTCTTTCTATGCTTCACGCTACTAGTTGGAATACATGAATGGGGGCACTATATTTCGGCTCGTATTTTTAAAATTAGAGTCGAGAAGTTCTATATCTTCTTCGATCCATGGTTCTCGATCTTCAAATTCAAAAGAGGAGGTACGGAGTATGGTCTCGGTTGGTTACCACTTGGTGGATATTGCAAAATCGCAGGAATGATAGATGAGAGCATGGATAAAGAGGCTATGGCTCAACCTACTCAGCCAGACGAGTTTAGAAGCAAACCAGCATGGCAACGACTGATCGTTATGTTGGCAGGTGTGACTCTTAATTTGGTCTTGGCGATCACTATTTATATTGGAGTGAGCTACGTGTGGGGCGACAAATACTTCGCCAATGAGGATGCTCGTTGGGGCTACCTCTTTAGCGATGCGGGCGAGGAGCTAGGTTTTGTGGATGGAGATAAATTCATCTCTATCGGTGGCGAAATGGTCGATAATACCGACAAAGTTCCCTCGATGCTAATCCTGTCGGATTCAGACCAAGAGGTGGTTGTAGAGCGTGGAGGCGAAATCGTTACACTCACCATACCGCTCGAAAAATTGGTGACACTTCGCAAAGATAAAAGTTTCCAAAACCTTTTTGAACTACGTATGCCATTTATCGTGGATAGCGTCGCAAGAGCCTCGGCATCGGAGCTAAGACATGGCGACGAGGTTATCGCTATCGAAGGTCGTAGCATGGTGGAGTATCGAGAGTATCGTGCAGCATTGGCAGCAGCTAAGGATAGCGTTGTAACACTTAGCGTATTACGCTCTGGCGAAGAGGTCGACGCACGTGTTCCTGTCGACTCAGAGGGTTTGATTGGTGTTACGGTTGTTAGCCCATTCTCGTTGCGAACCCAAAAATATTCACTCCTAGAGTCTATCCCAGCAGGTTTCAAAATGGCAGGGGCAACAGTTTCGTCATATTGGGAGCAGCTAAAACTTATTGTGCAGCCAAAAACCAAAATGTATGAGGAGTTGGGTGGTTTCGTTGCGATTGGAAGCATGTTCTCTGGGATGTGGAACTGGTATGATTTCTGGTTAAAAACTGCATTTTTGTCTATCGTGTTGGCTGTCATGAATGTTCTCCCAATCCCCGGATTGGATGGAGGTCACGCACTCTTTACGGCATGGGAGATCATCACGGGTCGCCGTCCGAGCGATAAATTTTTGGAGACGGCGCAATATATCGGAATGTTTCTGCTGTTCGCACTCTTGATATATGCCAATGGAAATGATTTTTATAGATTGATATTCAAGTAGTAATATAAGTGGCAAAGGTCAAAAAAGCATACTTCTGCCGCAACTGCGGTTATGACGCCCCAAAATGGTTGGGACGCTGCCCCTCGTGTGGGGAGTGGAATAGTTTCACGGAGGAGATCATCGCCAAGGAGAGTAGCTCCATTGCGGCAAAGGTCACCAATATCCCAACATCCAAACCCCAAAGGGTAGAGGATATTAAGGAGTCAAACCATATCCGTATTGATCTGGGTAACAGCGAAGTGAATAGAGTGCTGGGTGGAGGAATGGTTCCGGGATCAATGATACTGCTGGGCGGAGAACCGGGAATTGGAAAATCTACACTTAGCCTGCAACTAGCTCTGCAAAACCATGGTCTCAAAACCCTATATGTGTCGGGTGAGGAGTCGGCGGAGCAGATCAAGATGAGGGCAAATAGAATTGGGGTGCACGAAAATGATTGCCTTATATATACCGAAACACTTCTAGAAAACATTATCGCTCAGGCGGATGAAGTGCAACCTAGCCTTATCATAATAGACTCTATACAAACAATATACACCAACCTTATTGAGTCCTCCGCAGGAAGCGTATCACAGATCAGAGAGTGTGCCGCAACGCTACTCAAATACGCAAAGGGACGTAACACCTCGGTGGTGATTATCGGACATATCACCAAAGATGGATCTATTGCGGGACCTAAAATATTGGAGCATATCGTAGATGTGGTACTTCAATTTGAGGGGGATAACAATAATGTCTATAGGATTTTGAGAGGCATCAAAAACCGCTTTGGCGCAACATTCGAAATCGGAGTTTTCGAGATGCTCGACTCTGGACTTCGTGCGGTGGATAATCCGTCGGAGATTCTGCTTTCGCACTATGATGTACCGCTCAGTGGTATTGCTGTGGGAGGGTGTGTCGATGGTATTAGACCATATCTCATCGAGGTGCAGGCTCTTGTTGGTGGTGCTGCATATGGAACTCCACAACGTAACACCACAGGATTTGATGCCAAACGAATGAATATGTTGGTTGCAATTCTCGAAAAAAGAGTAGGTCTTAAGATGTTTCAAAAAGATCTATTCCTTAACTTTGCCGGAGGGTTCAAGGTTGCAGATCCGGGGTTGGATCTTGCGATTTTGGCATCTATTATCTCTTCGTATTATGATCGTCCAATAGCTGAAGGTATATGTTGTGCCGGCGAGGTGGGTCTATCGGGAGAGGTTCGTCCCGCCCCCCGCACCGAACAACGCATAAGCGAGGCGGCACGACTCGGATTCAAAAGAATCATAGTCTCTGCATATCTCACAAAAGGGATGAAACGCATAAAAGGAATCGAAGTCATCGAAATCCAAAGTATAGATCAACTTCCGAAGGCACTTTTTGTGTAGCTGAATTAACAGGAGTTATCCTACATAATCACAAGATCAGAGTGAGAGCTATTCCAACCATCGACTGTGACCCCAAAAGATATATCTTTTGTGAATACAATATCTCCGAGATCGGGAGCTCCATCTACTCTGATTTTTGTATTCTTTCCATCCACATCATAATAGAACTCCGAGAGGTATATACCTCCCGTTTCATTTAATTTTAGGGTGTAATCACACTCCGAACCCGCAACCCAATTTAGCTGCTCAGAGGAGAGTTTAAATCCAACTTTAACATACAGCGGACCATTATATGACCCTCCATCTTTCTTGTATATCGGATAAAAATAGTTTTCCTCATCCCACTCTGTGTCATTTTGAGAAGTCTCCCTAAAGGCATATCCAACGATATTTTCCGCCTTACTATTTGTTCGATAACGCATTGATATGTATGCTCCATTAGGTAGCAAATCACCACTATCATCCACAGTGACAGAGCCATCCCACAGTGGCGTTTGCTCATCGCCCTCGCCCCCCGTCTGAGGTATCAACATAAGGTAGTGACCATCAATTCTTATTGGATCGACCTTATCCTCCACACCATATTTAGCGAAAGGTCCTGACGACCCAACATAATCGTCAAATGAGGCTAAATTTTTATTTGACAGATCATACCACGTCGAGTTTATATAATCATATGATCCTTTATTGATAACATTTTCGATTCCTAACTGTCTGATTACAGTTAGAATCCCTTCATCTTGTATCACACTAAAACTGATCTTTGCCATGGTATGAACAAAGCTAAGAGGTTGCATCCCGGTCAATGGTTTCGACACAATATCTCCAGAGCTCGATGCTAGATAATCTGTTTGATCTAGGATTGTAGACACAACCTCGACATCTCCGATTATCGACGTCGGGGCAATCTCTCTCAGCGAAAACCCCTCAGCGGATTGGGGGTAATACGCATAAAAATTCATTTGATTAAATGGATCAGGCCACAATGGTGTTTGTTCATCTTCCCAACCCCACTCTTGGGTCACTGTGTCATATATGTAGCATTTACCATCAATATTAGCATACCAATCAGAGCTATTTTGCTCCAGTCCATAGACAACAAAACCGTTAGAATCACCCTTTATTGAATCAACATCATTAATTGTAGCCTTTGTTGCTAGCGTTTCAAAATTTATGAAACTTTGGTCATACAAATCCATTGAGTTGTTCTCTTCCTCATTTGAACAACCCACAAACGTAATAGTGACCGTAGCGACTAGAGCGATATATTTCATCATAACTGTTATATTTAAAACAACCTATAACAGTTACATATATTATGCCATCTGCGAATATTAAGTAGTGTAAAATAATTATTGGTGTGTTTTTGATAGTGCTATTGAAGATGAGATTTTTTGCTATTGAATTGAAAATATAGTGGTTTTACATTGAGATTTAATAGTGAAAAATATCGCTCCAAGAGTGCTATTAAAAATATGGCAATAATTGTTTTTCACTACTTACACCTTTTCCATCGCTAAAAATAGTGGTATCGCTACTCCATCATCTTGTTGATGAAATCAATAGCCTTCACTCCTATTTTTTCTAACTCGTTCACAACATCATCCAACTCATTTGAGGCGATAACACTATAGTATCGAATCTTTAGATCTCGAATAGTGCTTTTTTGTGTCGATGTCAAATCAGCCTTATATTTATTGTAATATATCTCAGAATAGTCGATAAACTCCTTCTTTATTTGGGAGTACTCCGACTCTGTGATATCACGATTCTGCTCAACACTCTCAACGAATGACTCAAACTGCGAAATATATGAGTCCACATTATAGACACATGAGGAGACAACAACAACAGAGACAAGTGTCATTAAAAATTTACAGGTAAAAAATCTCATATCCTTAATTTGTGGGGTTAATAATAACTATCTATCCTTTAAAAACAACTTATCAATACGTCGATACGCCTCATTTATTCGACTCTCTGGAATAGCTCCAGACTCTACTTGCGACTCTATGATATTTATTATAGCGTCGGTAATGTGTTCTCCCTGTTTTGAGGGGAGGTTACTACTTAGGATCAACATATCTGTTCCGGCATTGATTGTGAGGGTGACAGACTCCTCATCGGTATAGTGATCCGTAATTGCCTTCATGTGCATATCATCTGTTATGACCACACCATCCCACCCCATCTCTTCACGCAGCAACTCCGTGATTATTTTATGAGAGAGGGTTGCTGGGTATACTGGATCTAAATCCTTATTATATACATGCGACACCATAACCATATTTCTATCAACATTTTCGCCACTAAGCAGAGTCTCGTATGGCAAAAGTTCACTTCGCTGCCACGTTGTTGTGACATCCGTGACCCCTAGGTGTGTATCATCCTGCGACGAGCCATGCCCCGGAAAGTGTTTTATGGCAGTTATCACCCCTTCACGGTGATGCTCCTCCATTATGTATCCCGCATGACGAGCTACAAGATGTGCATCCTGCGAGAAAGAGCGTCCATGACGACCAATAGCTGGACAATCGGGATTGATATTAACATCAACACATGGTGCAAAATTGGTATTTATCCCCAACTCTCGAAGCTGCTGCGCTGTGGCATGTGCATAGTTTCGTGTTGTCGTCTCATCATCCTCTTCGCCTAGGTATTGTTGCGTCACCGAGGGGACAAATCCATATCTATCTTTTAGGCGATTTACCAAACCTCCCTCTTGATCTATAGAGACTATTATCGGATAATCCGCAAGTTCGTGAATCTTGGCACACAACTTAGCCAAACGCCCCTTAAAATCGATCTTTGCCAACTCTTCGGCGGAGAGTTTCTTCTCCTCTGCCGTGACTACATTGCTTTCGAAGAGTATCACCCCACCTACCCTACGCTTTGTTATATCATCTATAATCACAGAGTTAGGGGTTATCTCTACTCCGGGCATTCCAACAATTATCATACGACCTGCCCTCTGAGCCAGCGGTAGCTCCTCGATGGGAGTTTTACTACTTCCGCACGACACCGTGAGAAGGAAAAGTAGAAATAGTGTGAAAGTTTTAATATTTTTCATAAAGACAAAGATAACAATATTTTTTAGAATCTGTTCTAACTACCCTACAAAAAAACTGAGTATCTTCGGCGTGCAAAAAAGATAACACAACCAAAGATACTCAGATAAGTAGGGTAAAATAATTATTGGTGTATTTTTAAGAGTGCTATTGGAGATGAGATTTTTTGCTATTGAATTGAAAATATAGTGGTTCTACATTGAGATTTAATAGTGAAAAATATTGCTACAAGAGTGCTATTAAAAATATGGCAATAATTGTTTTACACTACTTAATTGTGGGGAGTCCCCCTATTTTTTAACTACTCGAAAATTTTATTGCACCTTCAACAAAACGCCATCAAGGAGAGGCAGTGTGTACACAATACTACTACCCTCTGTCACCCCCTGTATAGTTTGGGGTTTTCCTGCGTTGTCGGTATAACTAAGGGTCGTTGAGAGCTCACCCTTTGGAATAGACAACTCTACAACACCATCACTCTTTACCTTAATTCCCTCATCAGTCCACTCCACCAATGCTGTCACTGCCGCAGCACCATATTGTGACGATATCGAGTAACCACCATAGCTCAACAGCTGACCACTACCCATAAAGAGATATGAAAGTTTATCCTCTCGTGTCGACACAACACCATACACCGCTTGGAACTCAGCCCCGACATCCTTTAGAGATAATCTCTTATCGGCTTGAGTAGTATTCAAGATATACTCCCTGACACCTCCATTAGAGCAAACTTCAATGCCGACAAAATCATCATCCGCACTCTCTATATAGTCGACTCTCTCGATTGTCTTACCCTCTGAGGTTGTATATGGCTCATAAATCGCAACAAAAGGTCGTCTCCACGCCTCACCATTTTGACGGACAATAAGTGCGGGTATCGGTGCAGACTCAATCTCTTTACCCATATCGCCACCAAGCCCCTTCAAAGCACGAGGTGTCATCACCGAAAATATCTTGCGGTTGTCGTAACCCTTCATCCACACATCCATATTAACACACCCCTTTTCAGCTCCCATATTCAACTCAAAGGTTCCTCTAAAGTTGTTGGTGTAGTTGACCTCAAATTTATCGGTGATATAGTCATACCCCTTAACCTGCCCCTTCGACGAGGTTAAATCATTACTAGCCTTGAGAGTAATCTTCTTGTCATCCTCATCGAAGAGCGTTAACAATTGACCTGCATTGTGATATAGGTATTCATGTTTCACATCTCCCCCCTCCTGCTTTCGAGAACGGAAGATATCGACGTAATATCCCGATGTTGGCGAGGTTCTGATGATCGAATTCATACGTCGCTGCATAGAGTTAGTACCCTGCTCGATAAATTGGTTATCGACATACGACAACACATATGGATCGTTAGAATCCTTCATATTTGCCGCCGGGAATGATGACAACATCTTATGCACTGGCGACACCTCACCCGGCTTCTGCTCCTTACTTGAGTTGCTCGACACACCATCAATCAACACTGTATTGTGTGATATCGTAGCCTTGTAATACTCATTATGGTTTGGCACCCAGTAGCTCGAACCTCTTGCTTTGTCGACTCCAAGCGGATAACCCTTACCATAAAGCTCCATATTGATACCATTATTATGGTTGTGATTAAAACCTGTGCCCGCATTGGTCAACATCAAACCATCGACCCTATCCATACCACTACGTTGGATTGTAAGGTTGATGTTTGGTGCATAAAAGAGTGTCGAGAAGTAACTTCTATCACTCACAACCTCTGGGTTAATCTCGCCCACATAGTTGAAAAGTTTATACAACGAACTACCCTTCTCGCGGTTGTATATTCCCGCCTCAATGTGTTGATTGAGTGCTGCAACCAAAGCCTCCTCGCGATCCTTCTTATTATACTTTCTGTATAGTGCCAACAGAGACTCATACATAGAATAATCCATCGACGAGTAACCATTATCACCAAATGCAACCATCTGCTTGCTAGGCAATAGATACTCGAAAGATGCCAATGCTGCCTTCTCTACGATCGAGAAATCTTGCAAGATATCCTTATTCTCAATTCCATCTATGAGCAACAATATCTCCATGAGATCCTTTGTTGTCGCCGTCGAATAACCGGGAGACTCATTCCACATTCCTGTGTTTTGATCGTATATGTCACACACCTCTCGTAGTGCCTTCTGACGTGGCACACTACGGTTGAGTATGAAATCAACATAATATTGTTGACCCTTACCATTCTCATACT
>JAWXSU010000033.1:0-13156 GCA_044434245.1 Rikenellaceae bacterium
GCTCCCCAGCAGAGCTTGTTTCCTCTTCAGCTTTACTATGCAAAAATACGATAATTTTCAATGCGAAAACCAACCATTTTTGACCACATTACTAAAAACTTTTATATTCGATAACCCCCTCTAAATCTCCCCCAACAGTGTGGGGAGATTTAGAGGGGATTTTAGCTATCGTTTTTTTCGAATTGTGCTACATCATCTTGCGCAAGAAACACTCGATCGTATTCTCCATTAGACAACATATAGTCATAGGACCTACACCACCTGGCACAGGGGTGATAACCGAAGCCTTTGGCTCAATAGCCGCAAAGTCTACATCACCACATAGTTTTCCACTCTCAGGATCACGATTCACACCCACGTCGATAACCACAGCGTTCTCGCCCACCATATCTGCCGTTACAAACTTTGGGCGACCAATAGCAACCACAAGGATCTCCGCCTCACGAGTCACCTCCGCAAGGTTTTGAGTGCGACTGTGCGCTACGGTGACAGTGGCATTCTCGTCGAGAAGAAGTTTAGACACGGGGAGTCCCACGATATTACTTCGTCCCAACACTACAGCCTTCTTACCTGCGATTTCGACACCTGCAGATTTCATCATCTTAATGATTCCCTTTGGCGTGCAAGGTAATGTACACTCCTGTTTCATCCACAACGACGCAACATTTAGAGGGTGAAAACCATCAACATCCTTTCCCTTCTCGATCGCTGCGATAACCTTATCTGAGTCGATATGTTTCGGCAGAGGCAACTGCACCAAGATTCCATCAACCCCGTCATCTCCATTTAGGTCATCTATTATTGTCAATAACTCCTGCTCCGAGATTGTATCCTCACGTTTGATTGTAGTATTTTTAATTCCCACGACATCGCACGCTTGACCCTTGCCACGCACATACGATACACTTCCTGGATCTTCTCCCACCAACACCACTACAAGGTGTGGTACACGACCATATTTTTGGTCAAATGTAGCGACCTCAGCCGCCATCTCCACCTTCAACTTCGCCGAAAGCTCTTTTCCACTTACTATCATAGTTTATATGTTTTGTCGAATTACTTTATCACTTGCCAACCGATATCGGAGCGATTGAATAGATTCTCACACTCGATTTTTTGGATCTCCGACATCGCATTAGCATGGGCATCCTTTAGCGTATCTCCCTTGCCTACGACAATAAGAACTCGTCCTCCTGCCGTCACAATCTTGCCATCCTTCTTAGCAGTTCCCATATGATACACCTTAGCATCCACCGTATCTAACCCTTTGATCTCGAATCCCTTCTCATAATCTCCCGGGTAGCCTTTTGATGCCAACACCACACCGAGAGTTGCGAAATCATGCCACTCAATCTTAGCTGGTTTTCCATCCGCAATAGCACAGAACACATCGCAGATATCGCTCTTCATACGTGGCAATACAATCTCCGTTTCGGGGTCACCAAATCTAGCGTTGAACTCTATCACTTTGATCCCTTGTGGGGTCTTGATGAGTCCGCCGTACAACACTCCAGAATATCTTGCCCCCTCCGAAATCATCGCCTCAGCGGTAGGTTTCATGATACTATTTAGTGCGTACTCCACATCCTCATCGGTGATAATAGGTACCGGAGAGTATGCCCCCATACCGCCTGTATTAGGACCCTTATCGCCATCGTAAGCACGCTTGTGGTCTTGCGACAACACCATAGGATATACATCTGTGCCATCCACAAAGCACATAAACGAAAACTCTGGACCCGTCAAGAAATCCTCAATTACAACCTTGCCCTTTCCGAACTTATCGTCGAGCAACATATCCTTCAATGCTGCATCTGCCTCCTCCAAAGTCTCGGCAATAACAACACCCTTACCTGCTGCCAAACCGTCGTACTTCAACACCGCAGGGAGTGAACCTCTCTTAACATACTCCAACGCTGGAGCATACTCCTCGAAGGTCTCGAACGCTGCTGTTGGGATGTCGTACTTCTTCATTAACTCCTTGGCGAACTCCTTGCTCGACTCGATCTGAGCCGCCGCCTTATTAGGACCAAAGATTCTAAGTCCTGCCTTCTTGAACGCATCGACAACACCTGCCGCCAATGCCACCTCGGGACCTACAACCGTAAGGTCTAAATCTTTGTCCAAAGCGAACTTTGTGAGAGCTTCGACATCGGTCTCCTTAATATCTACACAGTCGGCAATCTTTGAAATTCCTGCATTTCCAGGGGCACAATATACACGTGATACATCGTCCGAACGCTTCAGCGCATCGACAATCGCGTGCTCTCTACCTCCTGAGCCGATTACTAATACTTTTTTCATAGTTTTATTTTGTTATAATATGGGACTGCCCTGCGCGGGCGGCGGCGGAGTGCTCTCCGCTGAGCTGCCTTTTGTTGCGCTTTGGGCTTAGAACTTTGCAAGTTCTAAGATTTTAGAAATCTCTAAATTGGTTCAAATAAATTTGACCAATTTAGAGCTTTCTAAAATTTATCAAACACCCGAAGGTGTTTGAACCCAAATCGAGGACGATTCTCCCAATTTATTTCCACCTCGGAAAAAGTTGAATAGCAAGATGGTTTGGGGGCTTCGCGAGGATTTTTTACCGCAGCGTACTAAAAGTACGTGAGGATAAAAAACCGCAAGAAAATGCCGGAAATCGCTTGCTATTCAGCTTTTTACTAATGTTTGAAGTGACGCATACCTGTAAATACCATTGCGATACCTGACTCATTCGCCTTCTTGATCGAGTCCTCATCACGAACACTTCCTCCTGGTTGAACGATAGCATTCACACCAAACGATGCCGCTACAGTTACGCAATCATCAAATGGGAAGAATCCGTCTGATGCCAATACGATACCCTCTGCAACGCCCTTAGCCTTAGCTTGGTTGAGCGCAATCTCTGCCGAGCCAATGCGGTTCATCTGACCTGCACCAACGCCCAAAGTTTGACCACCCTTAACTGCTACGATAGCGTTTGATTTCACGTGTTTAACGATTCTCCAACCGAAGTCCATGTCCGACAACTGCGACTCCTGTGGCTTAGCCTCCGTAACGCACATATCCATTGCGATTGACGTAGTTGTTGTGTCCAAATCTTGAACCAACATACCGCCATTAACACTTACATATTGTTGAGTTGTAGCCTCCGATGGGGTCATATCAACCTCCAACAAACGCAAATTTTTCTTGGTGCACAACACCTCCAAAGCCTCTGGAGTAAATGCTGGAGCCATGATAATCTCCAAGAAGATTGGCTTCATAAGCTCTGCCGCCTCCTTAGTTACCGTCTGGTTTGTAGCGACAATACCACCGAAGATACTTACCGTGTCAGCCTCATACGCCTTAGTCCACGCCTCGACAACATCCTTACCTACCGCAGCACCACATGGGTTCATATGCTTAAGACCTACGCAGAATGGCTGAGAGAACTCACGTGTGATGCAAAGTGCTGCATTAGCATCTTGGATGTTGTTATACGACAACTCCTTACCATTAAGTTGCTTAGCGTGAGCCAATGAGAATGGCACTTGCTCTTCAGATGCGAAGAACTTCGCATTTTGGTGTGGATTCTCGCCATAACGCAACGATTGTACAAGGTCGAACTCCAAGAACAACTTCTCCGACAAACCTGCGTGCTTGCGCATAAATCCAGCGATCATCGTGTCATACTCCGCAGTGTGGGTAAATGCCTTAGCCATAAGTGAAAAGCGAGTATCACGTGTGGTGTTGCCACCAGCCTTGATCTCCTCGACAATTTGAGCATAATCTGCTGGATCACATACAACTGTTACATCTGCGAAGTTCTTTGCTGCACTACGCAACATCGAAGGACCACCGATATCAATATTCTCGATTGCATCCTCCAACTTTACATTAGGATTTGCGATTGTAGACTTGAATGGGTACAAGTTCACACACACCATGTCGATAAATTCGATATTGTTCTCCTTGAGTGCATCCAAATGGCTTTGGTCATCACGGCGAGCCAACAATCCACCATGCACATTAGGGTGAAGTGTCTTAACACGACCGTCACAGATCTCGGGGAAACCTGTGATATCGCTGATATTGATAACGTTGATGCCGCTATCAGCCAAGAGTTTCATAGTACCTCCAGTTGCGATAATCTCCCAACCCAAGGCTACCAAGTCACGAGCGAACTCTACAACGCCCGATTTGTCGCTTACGCTAAACAGTGCTCTTTTCATTATGTTAATCTTTAAATGTTCCTCTTCAAAAATTTAATAACAAGATGAGTTTTGGGGCTTCGTGAAGTAGTTGAAAGCGGAACGTACTATTAGTACGTGAGCATTTCGACTACGAGGGAAGTGCCAAAAATCGCTTGTTATTCAGTTTTTAATTGTTTAAAATTTCTACTAAATTCTTTACTGTGCGAATGTATAGTGGGTGCTCTACCGTGTGTACCATCTGCTCCAACTCCTCGACATTACGACCCTCATATCTGAATGCCTCTTGGTCGATGATTGAGCCACCATCTAGTTCGGCGGTGACGTAATGTATCGAAACGCCAAAATATTTGACTCCATACTCCAACGCTTGCTCAATGGCGTGTGCACCCTTGAATGCTGGTAGCAGTGAGGGGTGAACATTTACCATGCGCTCGGGGAAGGCATCCAAAAGAACATCGGTGATGATGCGCATGTAGCCTGCCAAGCAGATAAGTTCTACATTTTCTGCCTCTAGCTCATCTAGGATTCGCTGCTCATACTCCGCCTTAGATGCAAAATCTTTGGGGCTGAGAACTAGGCTTTTAACACCTAATCTTTCAGCTCTTTCGATAACCTTTGCTCCTGGCTTATCGCACACCATGAGTGCTACATCGGCATCTATTTCGCCTGATTGACACGCTGTGGCTAGAGCTTCGAAATTTGAGCCGCTACCGCTGGCGAAGATTGCTAGTTTTAGTTTGTTTTCCATGGTTAGTATATTAAGTATAGAAACGAAGTTTCTTAGCCCGTGCGGCTCGCACCGCCCGCCGGCGTGAGGCAGTCCTTTCACTTCGCCCTCCCTCCATAATAAACACTTTTGGAACAAAAGTGTGCGGAGGGCGCAGCTCCAAAGGAGCTGAATTAATCAAATCAATTTCGAAAGTTGCAACTCTTGGGACTGCCTCACGCCGGCGGGCGGTGGTTGCACCATGGGCTTGAAAACTTCGTTTTCTTATATTATATCTACTGCGCCTGCTTTGTCGGTAATTTTTCCTATTACCGATGCCTTCTCGCCTGCGGCTGTCAGAATCTCGATAGCCTTATCCGCCTCGCTTTCGTCCAAAGCTATAACCATTCCAATACCCATATTGAAGATATTGAACATCTCACGGTGCGAAACTCCACCCTTAGCCTCCAAAAACTTAAAGACAGGAAGAATCTCCCAGCTACCCTCCACAATCTCGAGTCCCATCTCAGGGGTCAAGATACGTGGGATATTCTCATCGAAACCACCACCCGTAATGTGGCTAATTCCGTGAACATCGCACGCTTTAACAACCTCCAACACCTGCTTAACATAGATCTTTGTAGGGGTCAACAACACCTCGCCCAAACGAATATCTCCCAACTCAGGATAGGTCTCATAAAGGTCGCAACTGTTGTCCGACACGATCTTGCGAACCAACGAAAATCCGTTAGAGTGAACACCCGAAGATGCCACACCAACTAGTACGTCGCCGACCTTAACCTTCGTTCCATCAATAAGCTCACTCTTCTCAACAACTCCACACGTGAAACCAGCAATATCATACTCACCATCAGGATACATACCCGGCATCTCGGCTGTTTCACCTCCAATAAGTGCACAACCTGCTTGGCGACAACCCTCAGCAACACCTGCAACAATAGCCTCAATTTTAGCTGGCTCGTTGTGACCTACCGCAACATAATCGAGGAAATAAAGTGGCTCTGCACCTTGTGCCAACACATCGTTCACACACATCGCCACAGCGTCCACACCGATAGTATCGTGCTTATCCATCGCAAAGGCGAGTTTCAACTTCGTTCCCACACCATCTGTTCCACTAACCAAAACAGGCTCTTTAATACCTAGTGCCGAGAGGTCGAACATTCCACCAAATGCACCGATATTGCCCATTACTCCCAAACGTGCCGTAGAGGCTACGTGGCTCTTAATTCGTCTTACCGACTCATATCCAGCTTCGAGATTTACTCCAGCTGCTTCATAACTTTGTGCCATATATTTTTTCTATTTACATTTACACTTTGACTCTACGCCATAGAGGTTTGTTGGATAATATGCCGTGAAACACGCCGTACATAGCTGCTCACGATTTCCTGCCGCATACAGAGACTCAACCTTTAGATACTCCAAAGAGTCCGCCTCAATAAATTTTCGAGACTCCTCCAAATCGAATCTATTCGACAACAACTCCTCCTCTGCCGATGTATCCACTCCATAGTAACACGAATATTTGTAGGCTGGACTACCAATGCGCACATGCACCTCCGTAGCTCCCGCCTCCTTAAGCATCCTAACTATTCGCTTGGATGTTGTACCCCTCACAATAGAGTCGTCGATGAGTACCACACGCTTATCCTTGACAATAGTTCTCACCGCCGACAACTTCATTCGCACCCCCTTCTCTCGCATAGCTTGCGAGGGTTGGATAAATGTACGACCTATATATTTGTTCTTGATGAGTCCCATCTCATACGGCAAACCGCTAGCCTCCGCATATCCCATCGCTGCACTAAGGCTCGAATCGGGTACTCCCACAACGATATCAGCCTCCACTGGAGCTTGCTCCCAAAGCAACTTTCCCGACGCTTTGCGGAACGAGTGAACATTACACCCCTCAATATCGCTATCGGGACGTGCGAAGTAGATATACTCCATTGCGCACATCTGGTGGCGTTTGAATTGTGCAAAGTGAGTCGAACGCAGCCCCCTCTTATCAATCGAGACAATCTCTCCGGGCTCAACATCTCTCACATACTCCGCACCCACAACATCCAATGCACAGGTCTCACTACTCACCACATATCCATCTCCCAATTTACCGATAGAGAGTGGACGCAGACCATATTTATCTCGACAAGCGTAGATTCTATTCTCCGTCATAATAAGGAATGCAAACGCACCCTCAATCATATTAAGAGCCTCAACAATAGCATCTATACGTTGCAAATCTCGCCTATCCTTTTTGATAAGGTGTGCCAACACCTCACTATCCGATGAAGATTGAAATAAACTACCTCTATTTTCGAGAAACCTACGCAACTCATCCGAATTCACCAAGTTTCCATTGTGTGCCATTGCAAAATCCCCCGTATTGTGGCGGAACAAAAATGGCTGGATATTCTCCGTACTGTTTCCCCCCGAAGTAGAGTATCGCACATGACCTATGGCTATTTTACCCGTAAGTTTATCGAGATCACCCTCCTTGAACACCTCCGTCACCAATCCATCACCTCGCTTACGATTAAAATCGCTTTCTCTATCTACCGATACTATTCCGCAGCTCTCCTGCCCACGATGTTGCAGCGAGTGTAGACCATAATAGGTGATCGAGGCAGCCTCCGGAATGCCAAACACTCCAAAGACACCACACTCCTCGTGGAGCTCTCGATCCATTATAAAGTCATTATTCATCGGCTTAGTCTAGCTTTTGTAGACGAGCCAAGATCTCCTCATACGCCTCACGAACCTTACCTAAGTCACGACGGAAACGATCCTTATCCAACTTCTCGTTAGTACTCATATCCCACAAACGGCAAGTATCTGGTGAGACCTCATCCGCAAGAACGATCTCGCCCGATGATGTGCGACCAAACTCGATTTTGAAATCTACGAGTGTGATATTCATCTTTGCAAACATCTCTGTTAGTGCATCATTGATCTTTGATGTCATAGCATAAACTTGATCCAACTCCTCATAAGTCAACGCTCCGAGTGCCACTGCATGGTGATCGTTGATGAGTGGATCTCCCAACTCGTCATCTTTGTAGCAGATATCATAAATTGTGTTTCCTGGCTTTGTACCCTCTTCGATTCCGAGACGTTGTGCCATACTTCCTGCGATGATATTACGTACGATAACCTCGATTGGAATAATCGATACCTTGCGACATAGTTGGTCACGGTCGTTTAGAGTCTCGATATAGTGGCTCTTGATGCCTGCCTTGTGAAGTTGCTCGAAAATAAGAGTTGAAATTGCGTTATTCAAAACTCCTTTGTTGTCGATAGTCGCCTTCTTGACGTTGTTGAACGCAGTAGCTGCATCTTTGTAGTGGATGATGATAAGATCCTTATCGTCTGTCAAGAAAACTTGCTTTGCCTTGCCCTCATAGAGCATCTCTAATTGTTGCATAATAGTATTTTGTTTTGTTTGTTTTTGTATTATTATATAGGTATCCTATTTTTTGCGAAAATATCTCACTGCATTGTCGAACAGAGGTTGCTCTCTATTACCCCAAATATTTTTCATAAGGTTCTCCTCATAACGCTCCGTGTGACCCATCTTACCCAATATTCGTCCATCTGGTGATGTGATACCCTCAATCGCGAACGATGATCCGTTAGGGTTATATGGAGCTTCGGCTGTCACCTCTCCTGCGAGATCAACATATTGGAATGCCACCTGCCCATTTGCGAACAACTCCGACGCCAACTCCTCGCTAACCACAAACTTACCCTCTCCATGACTCATTGCGATAGTGTGCTCCTCACCCACTCCAAACGAACTCAACCATGGTGATGAGTTACTCGCCACACGTGTTGTAACCATCTGCGATATGTGGCGGTTGATATCGTTGCGGAATAGCGTTGGTGACTCTGCCGTAAGCATTCCCAATCGTCCATAAGGCAACAATCCCGACTTTACCAACGCTTGGAATCCATTACAAATTCCGAGTATCAACCCCTCACGATCTATCAATCGATGAATAGCCGCCATCACAGCGTTGTTGTTGAGAACCGTTGCGATAAATTTACCACTTCCATCTGGCTCATCTCCCGACGAGAAACCTCCACTCAACACAAAGATATTAGCCTTATCGATATTGCTGACCATCGCCTCAATAGATGCAAATACATCATCACTTGTGAGGTTACAAAATACCGATGTATTAACCTTTGCTCCCGCTCTTCGCAGAGACTTCGCTGTGTCGTAGTCGCAGTTCGTACCCGGGAATATTGGAATATATGCCACTGGTGTCTCTATAGCATCTCCCGAGTAGCTCACCTCCTTGCGTGGAGAGTTCACCACTTTCACCGTGCCGTTGTTTACACCCTTGTCTGGGTAAATTTCTGCAAATTTTGTGGTGTTTGCCTCGAATAGTTCATCGAGATCAAATCTCTCGCCGTTGATTAACAACGCCTTGGTATCTATAGTCTCTCCCAACTTCTCAACATACGTGCTATCTATAGCCTCTGCCGACTCTACGATGATTGATCCATACGCATAGTTGAACAAATCATCCTCCGTTGCTGTAATTTGCGATCCAATTCCATTACCAAATCCCATCTTCGCCAAAGCCTCTGCAACACCTCCAAAGCCTACAGCATAAGCCGAAATGATTTTGCCACTCTCGATAAGCGATGACACCTCGCCCCACATCTCCGCTAGAGCATCCGTATCTGGCATGCCATTACCGAGTGGCGTGTGACGGAATATATATATATTATTGTTTGAGTTCTTGAACTCTGGCGAGATAACCGTGCGAGCATCAACCGTTGTGATACCAAACGCCATAAGCATCGGTGGCACATTGATATCTTGGAACGTTCCACTCATAGAGTCTTTACCTCCGATCGAAGGCAATCCCAACTCAACTTGCATCTTAAGAGCTCCGAGTAGTGCTGCTGTTGGCTTACCCCACGTTGTAGAGTCTGCTGTCATACGCTCGAAATACTCTTGGTACGAAAATCTCATCTTGTCGAAACGACCTCCCGCCGCTACAACCTTCGAACACGCCTCCACAACCGAATATGCCGCACCGTGGTATGGACTCCACTTCGAGATGAATGGGTTGTAACCATGCGCCATCATACTTGCCGTGTTGGTGAAACCGTTGGTTGGCAACTTCTGCACCGACACCTGAGTCTCTGTAGTTTGGTTCTTACCACCAAATGGCATAAGCACTGTTGACAAACCGATCGAGGCATCGAACATCTCGATAAGTCCCTTTTGTGACACTACATTATTATCTGTAAGGTTGTTGAAAACCTTCTCTTTGATAGTCTCACCCTCAACCTTACGTTCAAATACATCACGCTCCTCGACCTCACCGATTGTAACCTCTGCGTAGTGAGGTGCACCTGCTGAGTCGATAAAGTCACGGCTCAAGTCAACAATCTTACGATCACCATAGAACATTCTCATGCGTCGTAGGTCGGTAACATCTGCCACGTGGGTAACCTCCAGATTCTCAGAGTGGCAATAAGCCATAAACTCCTCCTTATCCTTAGCCTCTATAACTACCGACATACGCTCCTGCGACTCGCTAATTGCGATCTCGGTAGAGTTTAGACCGCTATATTTTGTAGGTACTCTATCCAAGTAAATATCGAGACCATCCGTAAGCTCACCAATCGCCACGCTCACACCTCCTGCTCCAAAGTCGTTGGACTTCTTCACGAGGCGTGTAACCTCTGGGCGACGGAACAGACGAGAGATCTTACGCTCCTCGGGTGCATTACCCTTTTGAACCTCACTACTGCACGTCTCCAACGACTCCTCCGTATGCTCTTTAGATGATCCAGTCGCACCACCCACGCCGTCACGACCCGTGCGACCTCCAAACATCAAAACTATATCTCCAGCAACAGGCGACTCACGACGCACTGCATCAGCCTTCACCGCTCCAACTACTGCTCCAACCTCCAGACGTTTTGCAACATAGTCTGTGTGGTAGATCTCACGCACGTGAGTCGTAGCGAGTCCTATTTGATTTCCATAACTTGAGTATCCATCTGCCGCCTTACGAGAGATGATACGTTGTGGGAGTTTTCCTGCGATAGTATCCTCGATTGGTGCGTAGATATTACCCGCTCCCGTAACACGCATCGCCTGATAGACATAACTACGTCCCGATTGTGGGTCACGGATTGCACCGCCCAAACATGTCGATGCTCCTCCAAATGGCTCAATTTCGGTTGGGTGGTTGTGTGTCTCGTTCTTGAACTGCAACAACCACTTCTCTGTTTGTCCATCAACATCAATATCGACAAAGATTGAGCATGCGTTATTCTCCTCGCTCACCTCCATATCATCCAAAAGTCCCTTCTTGCGTAGGTATTTAGCACCAATAGTTGCCAAATCCATCAAACATAGCGACTTCTTCTCACGACCCAACTCACCACGTATAGTGAGATAGCAATCCAAAGTTGCGTCGATATCCGCCTTGATGAATGACTCCTCAACCTCGATTGATTCCAACTCCGAAGTGAAAGTTGTGTGACGACAGTGGTCGCTCCAATATGTATCGAGGATTCTGAGCTCCGTTTCGTAAGGCTCACGACCCTCCGCACGGAAGTACTCACGCACAACCTTCAAGTCATCCCCATTCATCGCAAGTCCATTCGACTTACAGTATGGAGTCAACTCCTCATCACTCATTGCGGTGAAGTTCTCCAAAATTTGAACTGGCTTGATTTCCGCCTCCTCCATCTCGGTGAGTTGGCTAAGATCCTTCACTCGTGACTCCACGGCGTTGATCGTATATTTTTGGATGCGAGCCAAATCCTCATCAGATGTAGCACCATCCAATATTATAAGGCGTGATGACTTAATCTTCACATCTGCCGCAGGCTCCAATAGTTTCACACAATCCAAAGCCGATGCTGCACGCTGGTCGAATTGACCCGGGTGGTACTCTATAGCGATATACTTCGCCCCCTCCAACTCCACTGAATCCACAACCGTATCGGTCACAATCTCTCCAAAGACTCCATAGCGGCTCTTAGCCAACAGATCCTCCGAGAAACCGAAAAGGTCATAGACACACAACAGACGAAGTGTCGGAAGTGACATTTTGAGATTGGTATTTAGTTCTCGTCGAAGGCTCTCTGCCTCGACACGGAACTGCTCCTTCTTCTCTACAAATATGCGATAATTACTCATTTTATATAATAGTTTTTTATTTTTTGAATCTCTCTCTCCACGATGTGTTGTACTCCTCTAGAGTCATCCCCACAAAAGTTATATGACCCATCTTGCGTTTGGGCTTGCATACAGTTTTGCCATACAGATGAACATACACCCCCTCATGACCCTCTGCTGCGATCTTCTCTGCCTGAGCCATATCCTCTCCCAATATGTTTTTCATTATAACGCGTGGTGCGGTGAGTTTAGCATTTTGCAGCGGCTCATCCATCAAGAATCTACACAACTCTCTGAATTGATTTGTCGAAGTTCCCTCAATGGTGTAGTGTCCACTATTGTGCGGACGTGGAGCCATCTCATTAAATATAATCTCATCCCCCTTCACGAACAACTCTATTGCGAGAATTCCCTCATATCCGCATCCAGCCATAAAGGCACTACACTGCGACTCGATTTTAGCCGATAACTCCACCGACAACTCCGCAGGAACCAAACACAAATCCAATATTCCATCACGGTGAATATTGCGTCCCACAGGGAATATAACTGTCTTTTGTGTACTGCGCACCGCCACGACACTCACCTCAAAATCGAAATCCACAAACCCCTCCAAAATGCAAGGTACACTCGTAAGCTCCGCCGCACGTGCGAAATCCGCCATCGTACGGATCACCACCTGACCGTGACCATCGTAACCCAAAGTGCGAGTCTTCAACACCGCAGGTAGACCAATCTTATCTATAGCCATTTGTAGCGATGCTGTACCCTCCACAGCCTCGAAGGGTGGCGTTTGCAAGCTGTGTGCTATAGCGTTATTCTTCTCTCTGAGTCGATCTTGAGAATCCAATAGAGGGCGATACCCCTGCTTTATATTATATTTTTCACACAAAGGGATTAACACCTCGGCTGGGATATTTTCGAACTCATAGGTCACAACATCACTCGCCTCACACAATTTGATAAGTGCCTCTTCGTCGGTGTAAGCCGCCACGATATGGTCGTCACACACCGCAAACGCAGGGGCATCCACCGCCGGATCGAGTGCTATCGTATATGCCCCTTGCCCCTTGGTGCTCCTTGCAAAGAGGG
>JAWXSU010000034.1:0-13070 GCA_044434245.1 Rikenellaceae bacterium
GCGATGATTACAGGACGCTTAGCCGCGATACACTTATCGACGATCATACGTTGAGTTCCTGGGATCTTCTCTGCTGAAAGCTCAACACCCATATCTCCACGAGCTACCATGATAGCGTAAGAAGCCTCGATGATCTCGTCGATATTGTCGATACCCTCTTGGTTCTCGATTTTAGAGATGATCTTGATTGGTGAGTGGTAAGCGTCAAGGATATCTTGAACAGCCTTAACATCAGTAGCCGAACGCACGAATGAGTGAGCGATAAAGTCAACATCGTTGTTGATAGCCCACTTAATGAAACGCTCATCCTTAGGGGTGATAGATGGAAGATCTACAGATACTCCTGGAACATTAACGCTCTTGCGAGACTTCATCTTTCCACCAATCTCGAAACGACATACCAAGTGGTCATCATTCTTCTCAAGTACAGAAAGCTCCAACTCACCATCAGCGATAAGGAAACGCTTACCAACGCTCATGTCTTGAACGATAGAAGGAACATTCATAAAAATCATCTCAGCTGTAGTATCCTCGTTAGTTGCAGTACCCTTAACCTTAACGATGTCTCCTACATTCCACACCAAGTGACCCTCGCCACCGCCGATGTTTGTAAGGCGGATCTCAGGACCTTTAGTATCGATCATTACTGGGATAGATGTGCTTACATTACGTACGTTAGTTACAACTTGAGTTGCACCCTCCTCTGTAGCGTGAGCTGAGTTGATACGAACAACGTCCATACCTGCCTCATAAAGGCTTCTGATGAGGGACTCCTCACAACGAATGTCGGAAATCGTCGCGACAATCTTGGTTTTTTTCATTTTCTGCATATTCCTACAATATTTGTTATTTGATAATATTTTTTATTGCCTCCACACCTAAGCGGTATGAATCTAGTCCAAATCCCATAATAGATCCTTTGCACGCCGGGGCAATCATCGAGTGGTGGCGCACAGCCTCTCGTGCCAAAATTGATGAGATATGAACCTCAACTACAGGGGTTGTAACTCCCGAAATGGCATCATGCAATGCCAACGATGTGTGGGTATAAGCTCCTGCATTTAGAACAATACCCGCATACTCACCGACCGAAGCGTGAATAGCATCGATCATAATACCCTCATGATTAGATTGCAGATAGTCTAGTTGCATATCCCCAAAACAACTCCTCAACTCCTGCATGTACTCTTCGAAAGTAGTTGTACCATATATCTCAACATTACGTTTACCTTGAAGATTAAGATTCGGACCATTTAGTATTAAGATCTTCATATACGACTACTCTAATTTTGATTATGCTACAAAGATATAAAAAATAAGTCGGATTAGAAAATTTTTCTATCTTTGTATTGTTAAAAAAATATAAAAACCTATATTTTATTGCTATCATGACTGAATTTGGATTTATAGATCACATCAAAGAGCTTTTTTCGTCACTTCCCACAAATGGTTTCGAGGGGATAGGTGATGACTGTGCTGTGTTACCTGTGGGGGGTGGGGAGTCGATGCTATTCACTTCGGATATGTTGGTGGAGGATATTCATTTCTCGCGAGCATCGACTTCAGCGTTTGATTTGGGACACAAATCTTTGGCGGTGAATCTCTCCGATGTCGCATCTATGGGGGCGAAACCTGTGGCTACGCTACTTAGTTTGTCTCTGCCCAAAGATCTTGATCCTCAGTGGGCGGAGGAGTTTATGAGAGGGTATCATTCTCTAAGCGAGAGGCATGGTGTCGCTCTGGTTGGTGGCGACACAACAGCCTCGACATCGCAAATCACAATCAACGTCACCGCAATAGGTAAAGCCTCCAACCACTGTATCAAACGCCGTTGTGGTGCGCAAGTGGGTGACGTTATAATGGTAACTGGGAGGTTAGGCGATTCAGCCGCTGGACTTCGAGATATAATGAATGGGATGCAATCAACACCTCTTGCCTCTATTCACCGACTGCCCACCCCTCGTGTTGAGGAGGGTGAGTGGCTGGCAAAGCATGATTGTGTGGGTGCGATGATGGATATTTCGGATGGTGTGGCATCCGACATCCGACACATCATGAGTCGTTCGGGTGTGGGAGCACAAATAAATATAGAGTCACTTCCTACGACACACTCACCGCAAATAGCTCTGTGCGGCGGTGAAGATTACGAACTTCTATTTACCGTGAGGCAGGAGCTATCGGAGAGTCTCAGGACTCAATTCTCCACAAATTTTTCTGTCGCAATAACACCTATCGGAGTGATTATTGAGGGGGCTGAGATAGAGTGGCGAGAGATGGGTGAGAGGCTACCGCTCGATTTTATGGGATTTCGCCATTTTTAACAGATAACTATATGACACTTTTACTTCTAATTTTTGGACTCTTTTCGGGGTGTTTCCTCGCAGTTTTGGTGGGACTTATCGGCTCACGACGCACCATAGGCTTTGGGTGGGCGTTTATAATAAGCCTACTTTTGACCCCTCTTGTGGGGTTAATATGTACACTTCTTACTGACCCCTTGCCATACTACGCAGGGCAAAAGGTCGGGTGTATAGGTTTCATCCTCGGTATTGTAGGAGCACTGCTGCTTATTCCGCTGACGATGTTTATTATTGCTCTCTTCTCTATGTTGTTTATGGTGTGATTTATAAAATGTAGAAAAGGCTGGATGTTACCCCATGTGAGGGCACTCCAGCCTTTTTTTATATCAACATATTCCATCCACCTTACAGCTCCTTGTACAATATATAGTCTGGGCGAATATACTCCGTGCCTTCGATAATAAAATCTCCCTCCTCTCCGATTTTCATTCCCTGACGGAAGTAAAATCCTGTAGCGATATTGTGGCGATTAACATTCAGTTCCACACGACACGGTTCTCCTGCGCAGAGTCGTTTTATTTCACGTAGGAGGTGACCAAACAATATTGCACCACACCCCTTGCCCTTAACTGCGGTTGCGAGGTATAGTTTCTGGAGGTGGTATCTTCTCTCACCATGAGGTTCAATAGATCCATATCCGATGTTCCCTGTGCGATCATACATAATATAATAGATGTGTCCCTCATCAAATTGATTATTGATACTCTCGTGTGAATACATCATATCCATCATAAAATCCATCTGTTCGGGCGAAACAATATCTTTATACGTGTGTCTAAATGTATCGCATGCCATTGTGTGGATGGTCTCAATATCATCCTTTGTTGCGGGTCGGATTCCCCATTTTGTGGTGGCATATTCCTCGAAAGTGAAGGGGTATTCGTACTTATCGCCTCTCTCGTGTGGCTCTGAGTGTATAAGCTCCCAATCCGCCGTGTTGTACTCCGGGAAGAGTGTATCACCCTCATAATCATGATGTACACGTGTGATGTATAGCTTGTGCGCAATCTCCAACCCCTCACGATACACCTCCGCACCACCAATAATGAACACATCTTGCTCGGCGGTAAAAAGTCCCAAAGCCTCACCTAGAGAGTGAACCACCGTGCACCCCTCAATAGTTAAATCCCTTTGGCGGGAGATAACGATATTTGTGCGATTAGGCAGGGCTCTACCTAGCGATTCGTATGTTTTGCGCCCCATAATTACGGGGTGTCCGGATGTTATGCGTTTGAAATTTTTGAGATCTTCGGAGATATGCCACAGCAGTTGGTTGTCACCTCCGATGACTCCATTTTGCGCTATTGCAACAATAATATTAATCATTTGTAACCTGTTTTTTAGAACGACATTGGTGCAGATATAGTAGGGTAGGGATCATACCCCTCCAACGAAAAATCATCATACTTAAAGTCAAAAATAGACTTCACCTCGGGATTTATCTTCATGCGAGGCAGAGCTCTAGGCTCACGAGAGAGCTGCTCTTGAACTTGATCGAAGTGGTTGAGATACAGGTGTGTATCACCCAGAGTGTGAATAAACTCCCCCATCTCCAAACCACACACCTGAGCAATCATCTGCGTCAAGAGAGCGTAGGATGCGATATTGAATGGCACACCCAAAAACGTGTCGGCACTGCGTTGATACAACATACACGACAGCTTTTCATCTGCCACATAGAACTGAAACAGCACATGACATGGCGGAAGTGCCATATCCTCGATCTCTGCAACATTCCATGCCGAAACGATCATGCGACGTGAATTTGGCGACTCTTTTATTGTGCGCACAACCTCCTCTATTTGATCTATGACCTCGCCACTACTTTTGCCCCAGCTTCTCCACTGATGACCATACACATGGTTGAGATCCCCAAAAAGATAACCCTCAATGTCACTCTCTCTGTCTGACACGACCGCCTCCATGAACTCCTCTTTCGAGATCGCTATTTTTTCGTTCGCATCGCACAGCTCTGTGTAGTGTCTATACGCATCATTATCCCAGATGTGGACTCCGTTTTGTACCAAATATTTGATGTTGGTATCCCCATTAAGAAACCATAATAACTCATATATTATACCCTTCAAGAACACCCTCTTTGTGGTGAGTAGTGGAAACCCTTCTGAGAGATCAAATCTCATTTGGTGACCAAATATACTCTTTGTGCCGGTGCCCGTACGGTCGCCTTTGACAACCCCTTGTGTCGATATTTTTTGTAGTAACTCTAAATATTGTTTCATACCTCTTCTAATCTTATCTCCCCCAACTCATTCATTACAGCGACGTGGGGACACTCGCTCCAATCATTCATAAAAATCACCCTTATGCCACCCTCTGAGGTGTAATCCTTCGCCAAGTGTATATGTCCAAATATATGGTAATCCGTATTGCTCTGTGTGTGGATGTTGCAGGCATGCTCTACCAACATTTGCATAGCTTTATCGCGACCTTGATGGTCACAATTTATATGTTTATTGCGAGATGTGCGACTCCACCATTGCCCAAATTTAAGTGCTAGATCGGGGTGTACTAGCATCGAGAAGAGTCCTCTAATCCATGGTGAACGGAATCCATTATTCATAAATTTAAGAAGAGGATCATTTTTAATGTTGAGGTTATCCCCATGAGCAACATATATCCTCTTATTTGCCACCTCGAAAATTTGAGGTGTGGTATAAATCTCCACTCCACACTCCACGCTAAGGTAATCTCTCACCCATTGATCGTGATTTCCGGCGATGAAAACAACTCTCACCCCTCGTTGTGTGAGATGAGCCAAACGCCCTAATGTTCGCACAAAGCCTTTGGGTACCACTCTCTTATATTCGTACCAAAAATCGAAAAGATCCCCGCAGATAAAGATTCCCGTAGCATCCTGAGCCACCGAGTCCAACCACTTCACAAAGCGGGTCTCGGCATCCAAAGCCTCCTCTTTTGAGCCACCTCCAAGGTGGACGTCCGATACAAAATAATACATAATGTGATTTAAGGTTTGAACTTTTTTTGCGTGTTATTATCTATTTATATTCCCCTCTCTTTGGGTGGGGATATGGTCACAAAATCTACGATTTTGCTCCCCAGCAGTCGCAAATCAAGGCTTGATTCTCAAACCTTAATCCGCATACATACTATTTCGCTAACTCTCTATTTATTAGCGACTCCAAATCCTCGCCACGAAGATCCCTCGCCAATATTGTACCCTCTCTATCTATAAGAAAATTCGAAGGCAACTTCGATACATTATATACACCTAACGATGGCGAAGCACCTCCCTTCAGATCGCTCACCGAGATCCAAGGCAAACGTTGCTCCTGCACCGATGTTATCCAGTGTGATTTAGCGTTGTCGATTCCCACTTGGTAGATCTCAAAACCAAGATCTTTATATTTGGTATATAACTCCTTGAGCTCACTATTTTGAGTAGATGAATTACCCAACTCCGACGACCAAAACTCCAATAGAACAACTTTGCCAAGTAGCGACGATAGCTCCACACTTTTACCATATATGTCGGGAAGTTTCAAATCCGGAAAGTCTATCTTCGACACTCTATTTTTAAGCGCAATATCTGACTCCATGCGAGATATGGTGTTTCGTAGCGATCTGAAATACGACGATTGCGGATAGCTCCCCTCCAATGCATCGGCTACAATGCGCAGGTATATCACATCGTTGTCCCCATTGAATAGGTACTGATCCCCCGGAAGACGCTGAAAAAGAGCATACACCGCCGCTAAAGATGCTTGATGTTCGATGATAAATTTAAGCTGTGTTTGTTTAATTGTTTGGTACTCTTTTGAATATTTGCGAGCTAGTGCACGCCTCTCCTCTTCGGATAGCTCTGTTGAGGCATATTCGCTAGCTATGGCATCGAGGTTGCTAATACCCTTAAGGTAAGGCTGGTAAAACAACCTAAGCAACTCCGACTCCTGCGATCCCTCGACTCTGTACCCCATCGAGATGCTCCCCATTGAGTTTATCGAGACACGATCACCTTGTGTCAAAAATAGTGGAATTCGCTCTGCTCCACTCACGACGTTGTAAAGCGTAGGGTCATCAGTAGGTGTATTAAACGATACGTTAAAACGCCCCTCATCATTAAGCACTACGGAGTCAACCATCATTGTCTCCGAGCCTTCGACTCTCTCTATGTATAGGGTCGACTCCTCAGCTCCAATTAGCCGTCCATTTATTTGTACCTTTGTGTTATTACAACTGCAAGCCGCAAGCACCACCATGCAGGAAATTAAAAATCTAGCCATTTATATTTTGTATTATGTACAAATATAATAATTCCTCCCCAAAAAACAAACTCTAAGTAGTGCAAAATAATTATTGTCATATTTTTAACAGCACTCTTGGAGCGATATTTTTAACTTTTAAATCTCAATGTAGAACCACTATATTTTCAATTCAACAGCAAAAATCTCATCACCAATAGCACTCTTAAAAACACACCAATAATTATTTTGCACTACTTATTTTGAGATATGGCGGCGTTGTCCACCATTTTTTTGCTGATTTTTTTGCTGGTGCTGGTTGCGATTTTTAGCTCCGGGGCGTTGAGCGTTGCGACTATGACCCTTTTGTTGATGTGTCGTTGAGGTACTTTTATACTCGCTACGGATATTATTTATAGCATCTTCATCCAACTCTATACGCCCTGCGGACATCATTTTTATATCCTTTATGATTAGCTCATTGTTCGGGTGTTCTTGGTTGTATTCAAACCCCTTGGTGCGCATAAAACGAGCGATGTTATCCACCGCACGTGCCACCCCCTCTTCGTTGGTGTCGTCGCACAGAGCTTGGATCATCTTGGGGATATATCGACCATAATGTTTATGTGTAATTCGCCTCTTAGAGTAGCTCATCTCGTTGGGTTTCATCTTCAACTCATCACGTGAAGGTTGAGGGTATGGTGAGTCTACATCTAGTTTAAAATCAGACAGAATAAAGAGGTGATCCCACAATTTATGGGTGAAATCTGCCGTGTCTCGCAGCAATGGATTTAGATTTCCCATCACCGCAATAACAGCTCGTGCTTGGCGATTACGCTCCGTGCGATCTTCGATTTCCAGCAGGGAGTCTACCATCTCTTGGATGTGACGTCCATACTCAGGCAACAAAAGTTTGCGCCTTGTGTAGTTATAGTTTTTTTTCATACGAATTTCTCATCTTTAATGCAAGAGAGTGATACAAAAGGGGTGTTTTGTAGATTTTTTGGTTACGAGGAGTGGGGTCAAAAGTAGAATATTGAACGACCTCTCCCTTGCTCTTCACCCTCAAAGTTATTGCTGTTCTTTACGAATTCTGATTAACTTTGATGCAAATGTAACATTTTTTTTTACAATTACCAACATGATAAAAGTTTTAGTTTTAGAGCAATCAAAAAGTGTGCGAAACAATCTCGTGGAGCGACTTGAATTTGAGGGATACGCCGTCTGCGGATATGAATGTGTCGAGACCCTGCTGAGTATGAATGGCGACTCAGCACCCTACGACATCATTCTTTTCGACTCCTCCCCGACATTGATCCCCGAGTCGTTGAGGGGTATACCATTTATTATAGTCTCGCACTCCAATAGTGTAGAGTCTGCACGGGAGGCGGCTCGACTCGGAGCTCTCGATTTCCTCACACGTCCCATAGATATGAATAGGCTGCTAGGGATCATTCGCAACGCAACATCGCACATAGATGATGTTCAACCGCAAAACCTCACGTCATCTCCACGATCTCACCCTCGCAAAAGATGTTCGATTGTTGTCGACGAGATGATCGGTTCATCGCCTCAGATGTGTCGACTTCGGGAGCTTATCGACAAAGTTGCACCCTCCGAAGCTAGAGTTATGATACTAGGTGAAAATGGAACAGGCAAAGAGATGGTAGCCAAGTGGATACATCAAAAAAGCCAACGTGCCACCAATCCATTTGTCGAAATTAACTGCGCAGCAATCCCTTCGGAACTCATCGAGAGTGAGCTATTTGGGCACGAAAAGGGGGCATTTACATCTGCCATCAAACAACGCAAAGGTAAGTTCGAGCAGGCAGATGGTGGAACTCTATTTATGGACGAGATAGGCGATATGTCGCTCTCCGCCCAAGCCAAGGTGTTGCGTGCGCTCCAAGAGCGTAAGATTTGCCGTGTGGGTAGCGACAAGGATATAGATGTCGATGTGAGAGTTCTCGCCGCCACCAACAAAAATATACGTCACGAGATTGAGGCGGGTAACTTTCGAGAGGATCTATACCACCGCATTGGAGTCATCGAGCTTCGTGTCACACCCCTCAGACAGCGACGTGACGATATACCTCTGCTTGTAGATTATTTTCTCGAAAAAATTTGCATGGAGTATAATATTTCACCCTGCAAGGCGATCTCCTCTGAGGCGATCGAACAGTTGAAATCAAAGGAGTGGAGTGGAAATATTCGTGAGCTACGCAATGTCGTAGAGCGACTTGTGATCCTCTCCGAGGGTGAGATTGTCGACCACGATGTCGAACAATATTGCCTAGGCTAGGAGCATCTGCTCTAGCTCCGAGCAACTCTCATTGGGGGCTTTATGGTCGAAGTGAAAGGCTTGGATTCCAATCTCACGTGCCGCCTCGACATTTGCCGCCCTATCATCAATGAATAGAGTCTGTGTCGCATCTAAATCATATCTATCCAACATCGTTTGGTAGATCTTCTCTTCGGGCTTTATAACCCCCTCCTCACACGAAACTACCTCACCATCAAAGTAACCATAAACCTCAAAAGTACGAATAAAATCTATATATTCATGTGCCATATTCGACAACACGTAGAGTCTGTATCCCGCCTCTTTAAGCCTCTTTATTAGCTCTTTGGTTACCGTGATCTCCTCCTGCTTAACGATCGAGAGTGCGACATATTCGTCGCAAAACTCCTTCGAAACCCCACGATAACGTGCCAACTCACTCTTCACCTCCTCAAAGGATATTGCTCCACGATCATATTCACTCCACCATTTAGGCATAGGGTCATATTGCACGTAGCTGAAAAATTCCATAAATTCGGGAGTACATTTTTGGGGATCACGAGCAAACACCACACCTCCCAGATCGAAGATTACATTCTTAATTGCCATATCCTATCTGCGAGCCTCCTCGCTATCCTTTTCATCTTTCAATTTATCATCTTCCTCCCACTCAAACATCTCGAAGCTGCTCTTGCCTCCAAGACCAAAACGAGTGTATGTTATGGGTAGTCCTCGACGCAGATACTCCGATTCGTAGGCTGTCTTTACCGATAGCGTCTCATCTGCATATCCCGAACCATATATATCGTTGTTGCTCACCTCACAAGGTAGCTCGAAACGACGAATAACCTCTGCGGTATATTCGTATAGGTGCTTTGAGTCAGTCTTTAGATTTATCACTCCATTGTCGGATAAAAATTTAGCGTACGACTCCAAAAAAGGGGGTGCCGTGAGGCGTTTCTTAGCACGGCGAGTTTTAAGTTGCGGATCGGGGAATGTGATCCACAACTCGTTGATCTCCCCCTTTGCGAAGAATGAGTTAATAAACTCAATACGTGTGCGTAGGAATCCAACATTTTTCATCCCTTCATCTGTCGCAGTTTTTGCCCCTCGCCACATACGAGCCCCCTTGATATCGATCCCTATGAAGTTTGCATCGGGGGTCTGTTTGGCTAGTGCCACAGCATACTCACCCTTTCCGCATCCAAGTTCCAAAATTATTGGATTATCATTTTTGAAGAAATCCTCTCTCCACCTCCCCTTTAGAGGGTGATCTTTGTGGAAGATATCGTCAAATTCGGGTTGCACGAAACATTCAAATGTTAGGTTTTCGGCAAAACGCCTAAGTTTATCCTTTCCTTTTCTTGCCATTGTATATATTTATGGATTTGATTTTGTGATATTTACACCTATCGCTTCAATCCCTACCACAGGTGTTACGGGCGTTATCTCGAACCGGTACTCTCCCCTCTGTCGCCAAATAACTCCTTCTCGATATGGGCGCACAACCACTCGACTAGCGTTGAGTTGCGATGGTGATTTGTCGAAATGAATGGTCACCTCCTCGCTATATGATGTTGAGTCGGGAGTCATGGTGTTTATGGTGAGTGTCGTCGACTCACTAACAAGCGATGGGGAGTATCGTGCAAAGATCTCGATATTACGATATGTGAGTGTGTCGTGATTCTCCATTATCACATACTCCGTATCTCTCCACTCGTCCACATTCACATCCTCCACAACAGATTGATGGGAGGCTACGCACCCCCCAACAACTATTAGTGATATGAATATGAGTATCCCTCTCATCTCTATGTCGTGCTACTCTGTTTTTGGAGTACTCTCTTTTTTTGGTGCTCCGTTATTGTTTCTTGGTCGAAAGTTAGCTCTCTCACCCCCTCCCTCTTGATTCTGAGGGCGATTAGCTCTATTGGGACGATTGGGGCGGTTCGGGCGATTAGCTCTATTTTGCCCCTCTGCTCTACCCTCCGACTGTTTTGATTCTGATTGTTTTGATGCCGACGATGGTTTTGGTTGTCTCGATGGCTTTGCATCTGTTTGCTGTTTTGCATCCATCGCCTTAGCTCCATCTCCCGAGGTGTTGATTTTACGTTTTCGGTTATTTTTGTTGCGACGTTTTGTGTTGTCAAAACGTGTGATACTATCCTCCTCCGAGCGATATGTTGGCTCTTCGGTTTTAACAACAATATCCTCCTCACGCTGCAGTCTGTCGACCTTTTTACCCGCACGGTTCAAAGCCAAAATCTCCTTTACTCTCGACACCGGAAGAGTCACAACATTAGCCATTGCGTCTCTACTTGAGCTAAACATCATCGTGCCAGAGAGAATATCGCTCTTAACCACATAGAACTCACCATCCATAGTTTGGAGAGGCTCACGAAGGCGTGGAAATCCCTTGCGTGCATCGACATACGTGTCATACTCATACATCATGCAACACTTCAATTTCGAACACTGCCCCGCCAATTTAAGAGGGTTGAGTGAAATCTCCTGCACACGAGCTGCATTTGTGGTGACACTCGTGAAGTTCGACATCCACGATGCACAACAGAGCTCTCTACCGCAAGCTCCCAATCCTCCGATGCGTCCAGCCTCCTGTCTTGCACCAATCTGCTTCATCTCGATACGGATATGGAATCTATCGGCAAAGACCTTGATAAGTTCTCGGAAGTCGACACGCTCATCTGCGATATAGTAGAATATCGCTTTGATCTTATCTCCCTGATACTCCACATCTCCGATCTTCATATTCAATCCCATATCGTGAGCTATTTGGCGAGAAAGGATCATTGTCTCATGCTCCATCTCTATCGCCTCTTGCCACTTCTCGATATCGTAAGGTTTCGCTTTGCGGTAGATTTTTTTATACTCTTCATTGTGAGGTTTGAACCCTACACGGTGCATTTGACGAGCAACCATATCTCCGGTGAGCGACACAACGCCGATGTCGTGACCGGGTGATGCCTCCACCGCAACGATATCTCCACGTCGTAGATCTAAGTTGTTGACATTGCGATAGTATGATCTTCTTGTATTTTTGAAACGGATCTCAAAAATATCTGATGGTTCATTATCTGGAAACTCCTCCAACCAATCGGTTTCATGGAGTTTGTAGCAACCCTCGTGTATCGTTGCCTTTGTTTCGTCGCCGCAAGCGCAGAATGATGCGCCACGACCTATATTGGGTCTGTTTTTACAGTTACAGCTCATTGTGTGTAAAATTTTTGTAAAGATAGTAAAAATAATTTTATTTTCACCCTTTTACCCCCTCCGAAGGAGTTGTTTTTGTCCTCGTTTGATTCTGAGGAACAGTAAAATTGATGCCATAGAGAGTCCGAAGATATACCCTATATACAACCCTTGGGGTCCTAATCCCAGCACAAAAGTACACAGATAACCCACTGGAATATTGAGTAACCAATACGAAAAGAATGCGATAGGGATAATCACTTTCACATCCTGCATTCCTCTTAGGATACCCACCGCAACACACTGAATACCATCGGGTATTTGGAATATTCCGATAAATATTAGCAGTGATGAGGCTAGTGATATTACCTCTTCGTTGGATGTAAACATGCGAGGCAAAACGCCACTCAGCGAGCAGAAGAATATCGCTGTTACGACATTCCACGCCAATCCCAAATGCCACGCCGCCGACGATGCCAACTTCATCTCGCGAGGATTGCGAGCACCAAAACAGTGCGATACACGTATCGTTGTCGAGGAGCCAATCGCCAACACGATCATAAATGCGGCATTTCCCAACGACACTCCAATTTGGTTGGCACTCATGGCACTTGTTCCGATCCAACCCATCATAAATCCGATAGCGGTGAATGTCGACACCTCCATAAATATTTGTGCCGAAATTGGAATGCCCAACATCATCAGCTTTGACATGTGAACTCTCGAAAAGTTAACCCTCGCAAAGCGAGATGTATACTGTGAAAATGTATCGCCACCAAAGAAATATATGACAATAAGTATCGTCATCACGATCTTCGAGATCATCGTTGCAACTCCTGCACCCAGCACTCCAAGTTCCGGGAATCCTAGGTGACCATATATCAACACCCAGTTGAGTGCGATATTTACTATGTTGCTTATTATGATACACCACATTGCAGTTTTTGTATCTCCCAAACCCTCCAAAAATTGCTTGAAGGTGAAGAAGAGCACACGTCT